>CAZKSL010000008.1:0-15547 GCA_964555495.1 Hadarchaeota archaeon (SeqCode) | reverse complement strand
GTGCCCGATCTTGAACGCGATTTATTGGACGGCATAAACCCCGAGAAGTGCCGTGGGGTTTATAGAAAGGCACACAGGGGGTGATTAAACGAAAGTCGAACTAGACTTGCCTTGGCTCAGACTCTATCCAGAGAATGAGAAGGAGCAGAAGTTGGCAAGAAAACTATTGGATGAGCAGGTGTCGTTCCGCTCTAATGGTGCTACGGTCTCGGGCCGCATAGATACTGACGGCAACGCCGAGACGGTTGTGTGCTTGGATTTCTTCACCTACAGGCGTTTGCGATAGTTATACCGTTTCGATATTGCTATCGCCCTCGCCACCCCGGGCACCCCGCTTTGCCTTAAGCGCCCCGCCGCGAAAATAGTAAAACAGAGTAAAATGACCAAAAAAATAAACTACGCCAAAATCGAGATTCCAACCAAGCCTCGGACTGATTTCAATTATGTGGAGCGCAGGGCGGAGCTTTTGCGGCTAGCGGTCGAGTGCGGGCACCCGGACCTTCTACCGAAGCAGAATCTCGCCCGCGAGTTCGATGTCTCCCCGGCCACGATCACGAAGGACTTGACAGCCCTCGCCGAGTTCGTGTCCGAGAACTTGGGGCAGGACTCCGACTTTCTCGCCGATGTCATTTTCAAGAAGGGGATGCGGGCGCTGGTCGAGAAGGGCAACTATGCCGAGGTGCGCCGCTTCATCCAGACATGGCAGGACTGGCTCATGGCGCGCGGGGCCATCAACCGCGAGCCGGATAAGCTCAAGATCGACAAGAACGAGCGGATCATCATCAACATTCAGGGCATGGAGGATAAAAAAAATAAAGAGACGGCGGGCGGTTGAGATGACATGGGACCGCGAGAGTCTGCCCGTCCCGTGCCCGCACTGTGCCCGCGGCCAGCTGACCGTGAGCGTGGACGGCGTGAGCCTCGACGGGCGCGCCGTGCAGATTACCGTGGCTTGCTCCAACTGCGATTACGAAAAAATAAAACAGCTGAATACGGGGCTTGAGGCCGATGCCCCGGGGGTCTGGTAGATGTCCCCGCTTATTTTTTTGGTGATGGTTCTGTCCGCGGCTGGGGGCTGGGGCTTCATCATCCTCCAGTATTGCGGCGGCCGGAAGTCCCGTAAGAATAAAAAAAAGAAGTAAAGCGAGGTCGTCAGGATGGAAGTCAATCTCAAGGCGCACGACGCTCAACTCCGATTCCTGAATCTACAGTCACGATACCGCGCGTTCATCGGCGGCGTGGGGTCGGGCAAGACCATCGCGGGCTGTTTTTTTGCCCTCAAGCGCGTGGTCGATCACCCGGGGATGCTGGGTGTCGTAGCCACTCGGACCTACCCGATGCTCCGCGATGTCGTCATTCGGGAGATGTTGGACAAGGTGCCGGAGGAAATCATAGACTACTACAACAAGCAGGAGGCGCGGATAAAGTTCGCCAACGATGCCGAGATTCTTTTTAGGCCGCTCGAAAGTGACCGCCAGATTGACCGCCTCCGGGGGCTGACCGTCAACTGGTTCTGGATGGACGAAGCGGCGTATTGTCCTGCGTATGCATTTGAAATATTGGCCGCGCGGCTCAGGCAGGGCGAGGACCGTGCAGGGGCAATCACGACAACGCCCGCGGGATTTAATTGGGTCTACGAGAAGTTCGCGGACAACCCGGGCGAGGAGTATCGGTCGGTGGCGGGCGTCACCTCGCATGACAACCCGTTCCTGCCAAGCGGCTACGTCGAGGACTTGGAGCGCGAGTATTCAAAGGAGTATCTGCGGCAGGAGGTTTACGGCGAGTTCGTGAAGTTCCACGGGCTTGTCTACTCCGAGTTCCGCGACTCCAACGTCCTGTCGCGTCAGGCGGTGCGGGATATGGACTTTCAGGAATACGTTTACGGCTACGACTCGGGCTTCAAGAACCCGCGCGTCCTGCTGAAAGTCGGGCGGACTGCGGACGGGCAGTATGTGGTCGTTGACGAGTTTTACCGGCGCGAGGCTCTGCTCTCTAGCTCAATCGAGGCGTTCAAGGGCATGCTGGACGGCGGGACGATTTACGCCGATCCGTCAGCGAAGGGCGAAATCGAGGAGTTGAAGAACGCCGGGTTCCGGGTCGAGGGGGCAAACAACGATGTGGACGCGGGCATCCAAAAAGTAAAGGGGCTGTTCAAGAACGCGGACCTGCTGGTTTCGGAGAACTGCCAGAACACGCTAAACGAGCTGAACACCTACCGATGGAGCGAGGACAAGGATAAGCCCATCAAGGAGTCCGACCACGCGATGGATGCCCTGCGCTACGCGATTTACAGCATCGAGAGCGGAGCGGGCGGCACCAAGGAATTCATCTTCAAGTAAGTATTTTTAAGTAGTTTGCTTACCCCGCACAAACCTAAAAGGGTCACTTGCCAGCGTTACGCGGTAAGTAACGTGCCGCTCACCAAAGATTGGATCGTCGGTTTTGTCGAGGGCGAGGGATCGTTCACTACTGCATCCGTGAAAAGCGGCGGGCGAAGATATGTCTATCCTCGTTTTTTTGTTAGTCAGAAGGATGACCGGATTCTCACCGAACTCGCGGAGGCAGTTGGAGTCAGGCCCAACATCCATATTAGGCGGGATGGGTTTTGCCAGCTGTCGATTGCAGGGAAGGAGCAGTGCAAGCATCTAATTAATTTTTTTGATGGTTGCCTTCACACCGCCCACGCCAAAGAACGCTTCGCGCGCTGGAAGGAAATCTACCGCGCGGCGTATGGAGGTGCGTAGATGAAGCATATTAATCATGATGTTCGTAATGGAGTCTGTCTCATAACCGCAGCAGCGATTATAGTCTCCATAGCATTCGCCGTTGTTGTTTATGATTATCGTGCGGCCAAGTCAAACACACGAGTTTACGAGGGAGTAGTGAAAGACGTCTATCTATTTTCTACTGGTGGTCTTGCCAAGACTCAGATTACGTTTATGGATGGACAAATCGCGTATTTCGTAGGACAGCCTCTCCTTGACTTTAGAATAGGCGACAACATCCGGCTAGAGCTTTGGAATTGTGGTAGCAATCGCGGCCCATTATTGGACAACTACGAGGTGTTGGATTGACTCTGTTTGACTTCGCCGTTTTAATCGGGCTGGCGATTGGGCTGTTTATTGCAGCGGAAGTTAGCTTTCTACTTAAGGAAATATGGATTGAATCAATGAAGATGAGGAGACTCTTGGAGTTGGAAACTAAGCGAAGCATCGAGATAGAAATCCAACGCCAACCTCTCTTGCTTCGTGTCATTAGGAAAATCAGGAGGGAGCGCGGTGGCTGAGGCACTCATCAAACAATACCTGAACGATTATTTTTCGCGGCGCGACTCCTCGTTCTGGGAACCGCGGAAGGGAATCTACCACGCATCGGCGGCGGGTCAGTGCTTACGAAAGACCTACTACCGCCATGTGCTCGGCCCCCGGGAGCAGTCAGATTCCTACCCCAACTTCTGGCGCGGCAACATGGTCGAGGACTTGATTGCCCGTGCTCTGCGGGCCGAGTATGGTTACAGGCACGTCCGAAATTCCATCCCGATACAAGTCGCCATAGACGACTTTGAAATCAAAGGGGAGACCGACCTCGTTCTGATGGGGGCTAACGGCGAAATCGAGAAACTGTTCGAGATAAAGTCCACGGCGGAGCGGGGTTTCACTTACCGCGAGGACAAGCCCAGCAAGCACCACGTTTACCAAGTTCACTCCTACATGAAGGGTCTCGGCTTGGACTCATGTGAAATCATTTACGTATCGGTTCCGGAGTTGCGCGAGGCTCATCACATCGTCGACTTCAACCCGCGGAGCTGGGCCGCGATTGTGCGCAGGATGCGGGAACTCCACCACTGCACTATGCGCGAGGAACCGCCCCCGGCAAAGCCGTTTGCTGGTTGGGAATGTGACTACTGTGAGTATCGCGCCGAGTGCAAGGGGGAAGGTGGCCAGAATGAATAAAATTGAGAAAGTATTTTTTTGGGCGACAGTCCTTTTTGTGGTTGTGCTAGTCGTTGCCCTAATTGCCCTAGTGATTGGCATGGCATTTGTTTACGTGGTTTTGGACTTAGTGCTGGGCCAAGGCATCCCCGTGCTGTCTTGGACTTCCCTTTTTGCTGGGCTGGCGATTTTAATTTTGGTGGCGGTTGTTAGGGGGAGATGATGATGTGGAGCGACCATTATACTGAATATGTCTCTCCGAAGTTTAGGGAGATGGAGTCCTTAGCGATGCGCGCCAGCAGACAGAACGCAATCTCGCTCGTTGGGAAACGCGAGGGATGCACCCTTCTGGACATCGGTTGTTCGAGAGGACGATACACGGCTGAGTTTGCCAAGCAGATCGGCGCCGCGAAAGTTTACGGGATCGACATCTCGGAGGACGATCTTGCGATAGCTAGGGAGCGCGGGGTCGATACCGTGGCTGGGAATATCGACGGAAAGTTGCCGTTTGATGACAACTTTTTCGATGTTGTGCTATGTCACCAAACGGCGGAGCATCTGATTGACCCAGACAACTTGTTCGAGGAAATTCGCCGGATACTAAAGGATGACGGGCAAGTGGTCATCGCAGTCCCCAACCTGTGCTCGTTTCACAACCGCGTGTTAATCCTTCTCGGGTTCCACCCGACCTCCATCACGCCGAGCATCCGGTTTGTTTTCGGCGGCCCGAACCGCGGTAGGGCAATCGGTGGCGCGTATGCGCGGCACATGACTGCGTTCTCTCCTCGAGCCTTGAAAGAGATGTTGGAGTTCTATGGGTTTAAGGTCAGGGAGATGCGTGGAGCCGGGTTTTATCCGTTCGGGAAGGTTGCGTCCAAGATTCTCTCCAAGATGTTCCCAACGCTCTCTGTTCATCTTATCGTGGTTGCCGAGAAATCCGGGGGGCGAAACTAACCCCGCTCGGCCTTAAATTTGCGCTTAAAGATAGGAAACGTGATAAGATGGGATTTCGGAAATGGTTTGCGGACAAGCTTGATCCAAGTAGAACAGCAACGCCTCCAGTGCGGCCTCCCGCTTTCCCGCTGGGTCGCAAGAGTGCCACAGCCACGGCGTCACTGACTGGAGCTAGGACGATACGCAATATCATCGGGAAAGAAAAAACATCAAAGGAACTCAAGCTCGCGTATGCTTGCGAGCCGTGCGTTCACAAGGCAATCAACAAACAGGCCAGCGACACCTTCGAGCGTTGGTTTGAGGTGAGGCCACCCGAGGGTGAGGAACTGCCAGAACGGGTTGACGAAGTTGTTAAGGATTTGGTCACTCGGACTGGTATGAAGCAGAAACTTATACTGATGCTCAAACAGGCGATGATCCTCGGGACTGGATACCTTGAAATTGTTTTTGATAATGATAGTGCGGACTTGGACGAGGGGCCGAATGGAGGAGGCATATCAGACTTAGTGTTGGTGGATTCCGACACGATTGTCCCGATTGTAGACGAGAAATTCGGGAGCGAGACGCACGGGGAAATTTTGCACTTTGAGCAGACGATTAGCGGGGAGGTAAAGAAAATCCACCCTAGCCGCATCATTTACTTCCCGTTTGACCAGATGGGAACTGAGCCAGAAGGGATTAGTGTCATCCGGCCCGTCTACGAACTTGTTAAATCAAAAATCATTCTCGATCAACTATCTGGCAAAATCCCACAGTCGGTGGTGAAGCAGATTATCGACCTCCGGATTACCGGGGCGAATACGGACGACTTGAAGAAAGGGGAGGAAAAACTTAAGGAGGTTCAAAACGCCCTCCGGTTCGTTGGATCGGAGAAACACGATTTCAAAGTCCATGATGCAGGCCGCGGGCTTGATGTCGAGCCGTTCACCGAGCATGTTGTCCAGCAACTTTCGACTGGTCTCGGAATTCCCAAGACGATAATGACGGGCGCTGAGGCCGGAAAGCTGGCGACCGCAGAAATAAACTTGAGAGACTACTACTCAGATATTCGGAATCTTCAAGAGCGCTTTACTCCGATAATCCGCCGTGTTTTTGATGTCGAGTTCGAGTTTCAAAGTCTGAAAGACATCAATTATGAAATCGAATGGAATGTGCTCTACACGAATGATGCGGCGGAGTCGGAGATACTTTTCAACAAGGCTCGAGCCGCTGACTACCTAATCACGTCTGGCACCCTGAGCGCTGACGAGGTCCGCGAGATTTTCTTCGGCCTAGAGCCGCGCGAGTCAAACCCAGAAAACGAGGCAGTAGGGGATGACTATGCCTAGTGCGCTCCTACAAGTTGTTTCGGTTATCGCCGGTTTTGCCGGAGTGTCCCTATACCTTGAGCGCCGCTTTGCGCGGATAAACCGCCGACAGGATCGGGCAGACCGCAAGCTCGATGTCATAAGCGCAGTGTTAATCGCCGACTGCAAGACCAACCCTGAGATTGACGAGGAGAGGGTGGCGGAGGCCCTGACGAACAACGGCATGCGTCCCGAAGATTTCTTGACTAAAAAGAAGAAGAACGGCAAAATAGAACTTTCAAAAGTGAGCCGAAGTGCCAAGTAAGTCGGGTGTTGCGATGTCTGACATCGACGAACTTGTCAGAAACAGCAAGGCAGAAATCAGGACCGCCGAGATTAATGCCAAGCTTGCCGCAGACGAACACATCGTTGATGCCTACAACGCTGGGAAGCTAACCGCCGAGGAGGAGCTTGCGCTGGAATTGGGTGTCGATGTCGCAACTCTTGACCAGCTCAAGAAAACAAATTACAATCTGATTACTGGCTTTTCGACTCGGCAACAAAAGGAGACCGAGCGGATTCTACGTGACGGGGTGATGAACGGCCACGGCGCGAACAGAATCGCAACCAAAATTTCTCGCGCCTTCAATACTTCGACGTGGCGCGCCCGGACGATTGCGCGAACCGAGGTAATCCGTGCGTCTAACATGGCCCGACTGATGGGGTGGAAACAATCTGGTGTCGTCAAGCGCAAGGAGTGGTTGACGGCTTACGATGATCGAACCTGTCCCGAGTGCGCGGATATGGACGGACAGACCATTAGCATCGAGGAGCAGTTCAAGGGGATGCAAGGCAACGAGCAAGTGTTTATGCAGATGCCGCCGCTTCACCCGAGCTGCCGTTGCACTGCCGTCCCGGTGATTGAAACAACGCAGTCCGCTCCCGATGATGCGATATTGCTCGACTTCGGGCGCTGGGACCAAAAGAACTTCCCGACCACACGCAAAATCGAAATTCAATACGGCAACGCCTTGGTCACGGAGTTCAACGATGCCAAGAACAGGGTGCGCGATTTGATTTTCAGGAGCAGGTATTGGCTCGACTAGGCACCCCCGCTTAGGCTTTTTTGCTGACTGGTAGACTTCAACACGAGGGATTATCATGCCAGACCGCGATGGTAAAGGACCGCGACAACGAAGCCCATACCCTAGTCGACCCAAAGGCGGTCGGCAACGGGGCGGCTGCTAATGGGATTCACAGGAGTCCAGTTACTAGGCATAGCTGGCATTCACTCCATGTTGAATGGCTACAAGCCCGTTGGCAAGGGTGACTTGGACAAGCGCGTCGAGATGGCCGCCAGATTGGTTGAGGCAGATGCGAAGCGTCTCTGCCCTGTTGATACGGGCACCCTTCGCGCGTCGATTCATACCGTGAAGCTCGCAGACGCAAAATACGCAGTCGGCTCTAATGTCGAATATGCACTCTATCAGGAACGCGGCACCCATAAGATGCCCGCCCAGCCCTACCTCCGGCCCGCGCTGGAGAATAACCAAGCAGAAATCCAAGCGCTGATTGCTGGATTCTAACTTTATCCGTGTTTTACTAGTTTAATATAAAGCATTTGTAGTTTTGATACAAAATAAGAGGTTGACAGAGGGGGTGGCACAAACCTAAAAAGTTTAACATCTTGTTAAATTTTGGTTATTGGATGCTAACAAAATGTAAATGTCTAAAATGTGGCACTGTTTACGAGACGAAATCGCCCATCCCCACGGCGGCAAAATGTCCTAAATGCGGCTCTCGGGCGAAGAGAGTCCTAATGTGTTTAGAGAAGTGAGGTGTTCTCGTGGAGGTCGTCAATAAAATCAAACGCCGCTTGATAGAACGGAACGTTAAGAAAGCATTCCAAAGATATGGGGATGTTGTCAGCGCCCCAACTGCCAAGGGATTAGAGAAGGGGCATCGGAACTCTGACGGGTCAACCACTCTCGAGGGACATCCTTTCAGGATGCCAGCTTGCATGACTATGCGTGAGAATGTTGTGGACTTTCTGTGGAAGGATGATGTCAAACTCTTCACCATGACAATTTATGATGTGCTAGGCGATGTTCTGACTCGCCGGTTGCAGCACCTTTCGCCAGAGGTTCAGGAGTTGTATAACGCATTTGACCGTTTGCGCCGCGCGGAGAAGATTCAAAAGGCCGCCGACCGATGGGCGGTCGTTAGAGATTTGTTGTCATACTTCTTGGATACCGACCTCGCGTATCGTTGGCGCATCATGTGGGCGCTAAAGGACGTAGACTGGTCGAAGTGGGCTTACACTCCCGAAGCTGCTTACTGGCTCTCGAAACGAATCAACGTGAAACCGCCGCTGGAGGAGTTCGGTAGACAATACGTCCGTGAGTGGTGCCTAAAAAACTACGGGGAGATTCCAAAGGAGTTTAGATGATGATCGGGAGAATAGGGAAGTGGTTTTCACAGGTGTTCAGGGAACACGCGCGGTTTTGTCGGAATCACCCCGAGCAATTCCTCTACGATGAGCTACTGAGGGATAGATTTTGAGACCCCGCTCAGTCTTAATAAACTGATTTTGAAAAGGTAAGGGTGATAGCATGGCGAAAGACCCCGCGAAGAAACCTCAAGCTAGAAAGAAACTCCGGCTTTCTGTGCCCCTTGAAATGAAGATTGCGAACAAGGAGAACGGCACAGTGGAATTTGAGCGCTCCACCCTGCTTGTCCCCGGCGTTCACAACGGAATCACGTTTCCCAGAGAAGAAATAGAGAAGATGAAATTCGAGCAATCGTTTCCGCTAAATCTCGACCACTCACAAGACGTGAGCGCGGAGGTCGGGTTCTGGACAGATGCCGCGGTTGAGGGTGAAAAGTTTCGCGCCAATCCAGTAATCAACAAGGAGACTGCATATGCCATCCATGCGCTCGGTTACATTAACAACCGCCAGAAGTTCGGTGCCGTCCCAGAGGTATCGGTAGAAGTCTATGGTGTTCCCAAGAAGGACGCGGAGGGCAACGAGATATTTACTGAGCTTGAAATCGACAAGGCCAGCCTCGTCTCCCGCGGTGCTGTGAGTCCTGAGAAGGGCGCGGGGATTGGGATGGCGGATGGTAACGTTAAATTTGTCCTAGATAACTCGACAAACTCTCAAAACGTCACTGTCGCAATTCAGCAAAAGGATGGGACGTTAGTTCCCGTTGATTCATTCACATGCCCCTCTGATCCGGGCACATGGACATTCGACGATGGCACATCGACGGGTAGTGATACTTACATCATCGGTGACTGTATCTCATTTCCAGCATTTCCGCACCCGGGGGTTGGTGACGGCGAGGATAACGATAACGAGAAGCCAGTCGAAGAGAAGTCCAAGAGAAAACCTCTTGGCATGACTCCGAAGAACCCGAGCGGCTACGGAACCTCCCGCGAGAAGTGGAGCAAGCCGAGTTTGGGCGACTTCACGGACAAGTCGTGGGACGACCTGAGCGACGCAGAGAAGAAGAAAATCGCGTCACACTTCGCTTGGACGAAGTCCAACCCGCCCGAGAACACCGCCGACCTCAAGCTCCCACATCACAATCCCAAGAGCCACAACGTTGTGTGGCGCGGCGTCACCGCTGCTATGGCTGCACTCTCCGGCGCCCGTGGCGGTGTCGATGTCCCGGCGGGCGACAAGGGCGCGATTTACTCGCACCTCGCGGCTCACTACAAAGATTTCGACGAGGAACCGCCAGCGAAGGATGATGTGCTCTCCGAGAAAGAAAATGACAAAGAGTCCGAATCAACAGATGGCGCAGTAACCCACTACATAACGGAATGTTATGAGTGTGGACTGATATTCAACAGCGCGCGCGATCCCGAAGAGGAAGAGGTTAAGTGTCCGACATGTGGTGGCCCCACTCACATATTGCGCTCGGACAACCCCCCGACTGACATTCCAACGGAAGAGGAAATCAGAGAACAAAAGACGGCACATAGACGCATGGCGATTAACGTAAAAATTGATAGTAAAGAACTTGAGAAGATTGCCGATGAACTTTCTGAAAGGCTAGCGAAAATTGAGGGGAAGATTCACGCAATCGAAGAGGTCATCGATAGTCTGGTCAGCACTCAAGTCAAACCTGTTGATAAGAAATCCAAGGCTGCGCGAAAGACCGCGGTCGGCAACGGAGGGGCAGATGGAGACACCCCGCTCGACCTTAAAAACAAGATAATCGAAAGGATAAGACAGGCAAGATAAAATGGTAGACGGCAAAACCATAGAAGAACTGGTTACAAAAACGAGCGACATTAGCGACATCATCAAGAGCGAAGCCTTTAGCACCTACGTTATCCAAGAGGCTGTCAAGGGACGTAAGCTTGCTGGCGTGGTCTCGGCCACGCAAGAGAAGCTAGCTGCTGGCGATGGGGCAACCGTCAAGATACCGGTTTTCCCAACTATCGCAGCCGCCCAGCTTAATGAGGGTTCACCCATAAGCCTGACCGATTACTCGGCGATGAGCCAAGCCGTGACGGTAAAACGCTATGGGTCTGGTTCTGGGCAGACTGACGAGTCAATATACCAAGCAGCATATCCACTTGTCAGGCAGGTCTTGGACGCGATGTCACGGGGTCTTGCGGATGCGATGGATGCGAAAATCGCATATGAACTTGGGATTCAGGACACCCCGGTAAACTTTACGCCAGAGAGCACACAGACCGTTTCGGCACTGAGTGGCGTTTACGGCGCGGTTAAGAGCATCATCGCAGCTCTCGGCGCGAAGGGCTTCCCAGCGGATACGTTGATTATCGACTACGAGACCGAGGGGGCGCTGCTTACCAAAGCAGAGTCGCAGACACCCTACAGCATCTCCGTTGCGGATGGCCGAGTGAGCAAAGTTCTCGGGCTGAACGTGATAGTCACAAACTATGCGTGCGGGTCTCCGGGTTGTGCGGACTTTAGCTCGGCGAACTCCGGTGACGGGATCGCCGTGGTTCTCAACTCCAAGGCGGCGTGTGCAGAGGCATTCGGTCAGGGAGCGCTCTTTGAGGAGAAGCGCGACCCACAGTATGCGAAGTATCAACACTTCCTCAACTCATGGTGGGGAGTATCGGAGATCGCAGCTGACCTCGACGAAGACTCAACTGACGAGGCCTTTGGAATCGGACTGATTACAAAGGCTTAAGCGTAACCTATATCGCTCTGGGTGTTTCGGCCAAACGCGGGCCGACCCCAACTAATCTTTTAACCCGCTCACAGGCATATTCAGTTGATACTATGGGCGTCTACACCTCGAACACCCCCGTCCGCGTTGCATCAGGCGCGACACAGACCGGTGACATCAGCGATTCCAACCTTAATGACCTAATCGACATCGCCGAGCGCTACATGCTCGACGACCTATTAATCTACGTCCACGATGAGAGACTAATCGGCGACATCAACGGGACGAACAAGAAGTTTGAGACGCGGCATGAGCCAATCGGCGACCGTGAGGTCTTGGGTGTCATAGATGGTAGCCCCGCCGATGTGACGGCTTACTCTCTTGTCGAGAACTCGGACGAGCCAGACGACTACACCGAACTGACGGTCTCGAGCGTCACCCGGCAGTGGGGTGAAATCGAACTCGACTCCGCGCCGTCTTCAGATGTCGATGCCGTGCTCGGTTCCTACGCTTACTACTCCCGACCTGTCCGAGAGGATATGCTGAAAAACGCGGCAACGTATCTCGCGACGCATCTGGTAACGTTACTCATGGAGGCTCCGGACAGGGTCACGTTATCCGACATCGAGCGAAACAGCCTGATTATCGAAACCACCCCAACCCGGTTCTGGAATATGTATAAGCTAATTATCGGGGCGTGCGGGGACAAGTTCCGGGCAGTTGCTTTGTGAGGTGCCACGAATGGCGACCTACGATCCGCGAAAGGACATCGTTGATACCTGCCTGAAATCTGGCGGCGTAAGCGACATCACGTTTACCGATGATAACAGCAACGCCGTGACCGTGCCAATCGGTTATGAAGAGGATAAAGACACCTTTACGACCAACCTACCCCTGCTGGTAATTCGTGGAGTTAGACCAGTCGAAGAGCCGACATCAATCGGGTGGAATACCTACCAGAGAACTGTCAGATTTGACATTTCATTTTACATAAACGATAAAGACATTTACAGTATTCAAGAGGATAAGCGCGAGGTTTTAGACGACATAGTCCAGCATATCAAAGACAACCAAGCAAGCGTGACACAAGCGGACACGGTGCGCGTTGTCTCAGTCGTGCCACAGACCGATTTTGACCAGCAACGTAATGTCTACGGCTTCACCCTGACCATCGAGGCAATTCAAAAAGACTGACCCCCGCTCACGGTTAAAAACCCGCACAGATAAACTATTTCTGATAACATGGCATCACAAGAACAGTGGATCAAGCTGATTACTCCCGCCGATACGCCGTATGAGATTGGGCTTCTGTCATCTGGTGACGACCTCAAAATCGAGAAGGCCATAACCATACTTCCAGATGTTGGGCACCGCCAAGCTCGGGACTTCCGGCAGGGCAAGCGTGTCGGCACCGGCGGCGTGACGCTGACCGAGCTGCGTCCAGAGGATGGCCTCGGTGAGTTGCTATACGGAATTTTCGGCGCTGTTTCATCCACCCCGCTCGGTGCCGTTGCCTACCGACACACCTTCACTCCTGTCGCCCAAGGGACGGCCCTCCCCGAATATACAATCGTGAAGAACCTCGGCTCGGTTCAGGAGGAATACACAGGTTGTAAGATTAATAGCCTGAGCATCACGACCCACGCGAATGAGAAGGCCGATGTGAGTTTCGACATAGTGTCGAAGGGTGGGAACACCACGACTGGCGAAGCGGTAGGCACCTATGACGAGGGCACACCCTTCCACGCGGACGAGGGGACACTCACAATAGACGACACGCCCCACAATATCGCAAACATCGACTTGAAGTTCTCAAACAACATCGCCGATGGCGCGGACACATTCGCCATCGACGGCTCTCTGACACGGGCGATAACTCCAGAGGGTGACTTCAAACTCGAATTGAGCCTCGATGTGATAGCAGACGACTCAACCATGATCGACAGCTTGCTCGGCGGAACCCCCGTCGATATTGACTTGACGCTGACCTCCTCAACCAACATCGAGGGCGGAACCCCCTATCAGCTGGTCTTTACAATCCCACGGGCGCAGGTCAAGGACAGGGGCAAGGTCACGAAGGTCGAAGGCGGAGTGATTGTTGAAGATGTTTCTCTTGAGGCGCTCTATGATGTCACTGGTAGCGCTAATCTCTGCACTGCCACCCTTGACAACTCGATTGACAGCTACCCACGGGGAGGCTAATGGTCGAAATCGGCGACAAGGTGAAGCTGACCGGGGGGCTGGTAGGACTCTCGTATGGTAATCTGGTCGTCAAGAAGGGTGCCGAAATCGAAGTCACTCCTGCCAACATCGCGCGAGTCAGGTTATTCGTTTCGGAGGGGAAACTGGCGGTCGTGGATGAGGGTGCACAAATTGAAAAGGAACCGGAAGAACTAGATTATGAGGATTACGATGACTGAACCGAAGACGAAGGAGAACCCGAAGGGGAATGGGGCTGAGGTTCTGACGGAGTTCGTCTTGAGGGCAGAGGACGAAATAACGGGCGGTGCCATCGACGAGCTTATTCAAGTGGGATACTTGAAGAGCGACGGCACACTCGATTTGACGAAACAGAAGGAGTGGAACGCAACACTCCTAGCGACGGTCTACAAGGGCTTGACCAAAGAGGCCGCGATGAAAATACCGTTTAAGGATCGCAACAACATGCTTGAGAAGGCCCGCAAAGTTCTCCAGCTCACCACGCCAGTCAAGCCAGACGTGGGGGGCAAGACCGAAAATTTTACGCAATAGTGAGGCGGCTGATTCAGGACAAGCCCGTCTCCATGCTCTGCAGCGACACGGAGCGGACTCTGGCTGAACGCACACTAACTCGGTTTCTCCTAGCGAAAGAATTTGGTTGCCTACCATCGGAACTTGAGAAAGTCCCCGAGACGGATTTGCGGAAGTGGGCGGGCATATATGGCGCCATCAACGAGGCGCGCGCGGATAGTGCCAAGAGCGCACATAGGAAGCTAAAGCGGCGCTAGGGGAACTCGCCCCGGTATTCTTCGGGGAATTTGTAGGCGTAGCACGGGGGTCGGAGGCCGCTTGAGAGGATGTAGTTGAAGAAGTTACTGCAACTTCTTACTCTTATGTAAATGCCGTTGCTCGTGACTGAATTTAAAATCTCCGCCTTTTCCAACTGGCTAGAAATTAGGCTCAATTCTTTGTTGGTAAAAGAATGAACTCGAATTTGGCAATATCGTTGTTTTTTTACCCATGAACCGTCACCCACATAATAATTCATAACAATTACTGGAGTGATTTTCAAATTTTTGGGAATGGTTTTTCTACCCCTTCTGTAAAATCGTTGTTTCAAAATCGGTAACTCCCGATAAGATTTGGAATTATAAACGTAGTATCTGGCTATAGGGTTCCTCCGATGTTTTTTCATTACCCCAATTTGTCCCGATTGTTGAATTCCATGCTTTCTTAATTCCGAAGACAGCCACTCTATGTATTCTTTGTGTTTGTCCGCATGTTGGTATCGTGCACTTAGTGGATTTGCTTGATTCAAATGTCCATCTCCTAGGAGTAGGCCCGACATGAACTCTTTTAGATGTGTTGTGTATCTTACATGATTTGCGGTAGACCTGATGGGGATATTGAATCTGCGAAGCCAACATCCAACCGCCGTGCGACCGCAAGATCCCATAGTAGCAATCTCTCGTAGTGACAGCCCTTCATCGAGATACTTCTCTCGGAGCCAGCGCTCGTTGCGATACTTCGGCTCTCTCACGCGATCTCCTCGTAGGCGACGGCGCAGAGCTTCAAGCACACCTCGCACACGTGCATCTTCTCGTCCGGCCTCATGGGGTTGGTCACCGGATGAAGCGTCGCGTTGTCGTTCCCACATGCAACACAGTTCGCCATGGTTTTGCACCTCCTTTAAATTTCCTTCAAATTGTTTCTATGATTATGATTAGGAAGTAAGGTTTATAAACCTTATGATTATGATTATTGTATGATGAATATGGCTTCTCAAAAAAGAAAGTGTAAAAAATGTGGCTACGAATGGGTCTCTCGCGTTGAAAATCCAAAAGAGTGCCCACAGTGCAAGTCAAGATATTGGGATGGGAATAATGCCAACTGAAAGAGAGCAAAAAGTTGTAGAGAGTTCCTTCTAAAGAAAATTGACTAGATAGTTCAGGTTTGTTCAGCTAAATCCATTGCATTTGAAGCGAGACTGTCCTGTGGGGTGATGGTATACTCATATTC
>CAZKSL010000007.1:0-15624 GCA_964555495.1 Hadarchaeota archaeon (SeqCode) | reverse complement strand
GGCGGAAGGTGAACTTCAGCGAGCTAAAGGCTATCTACGGGTTCGCTGGAGAGACCAGTGCAGCCCACATTTTCTACCCGATGATAGACATCGCGGACATCCTCCACCCTCAGCTGAAGGAGTTCGGGGGGCCACGCCCGACCGTGGTCCCGGTAGGTATAGACCAAGACCCCCACCTTAGACTCGCTCGGGACGTGGCGGGGCGTTTAAAAAGCGATTTCGGGTTTATCCCGCCCTCCTCAACCTACCACCGGTTGATGGCGGGACTGACGGGGGGGAAGATGTCGAGCAGCAGGCCGGAGACTGCGGTCTTTCTAACGGACTCGCTCAAGGAAGTGGAGCGGAAGCTTCGCGATGCCTTCACTGGAGGGCAACCGACCGCCAAGGAGCAAAGAAAACTCGGCGGCGACCCTGACAAGTGTGTCATCTATGGTCTCTACGTTTATCACCTGATGCCGAACGACGATGAACTCCTGGAGTTGCGCGAGGCATGCAAGTCCGGAAAAATAATTTGCGGTGATTGCAAGGCAAAGGCAATCGGACTCCTGAAGAAATTTTTAAGAGGGCACAGCAAACGGCGGAAGCGTGCCAAATCAAAGGTGAAACGCCTAATCAGATCATAGGACTTAAGCTCAAGCGAGGCGAGCACTTATTCTCGTGCTGACGAATTTAGCGGCTTCGTTTTGCAATGAAGATTTTCGAGTTTCGAGCTCCTTTTGAACAATGACCGTGGGAAATCAGCGAGCTTCATTATGGGCCGCGCTACCTTTTTTCCGTGTTTCCATCTGTAGTAGAGCATGTACAGGAGCATCGAACCGGCGGCAATTGATCTCTGCTTCTCGGCCCCCCAGTGTCTTATGTTGTGCCTCCAGCATGTTGCAAAGAAATCCCAGTGTAACTCTGTCAGGTGGTGCAAATCTGCCTGCCTCGCGTTGCTCAACAGGCATTCCTCCTCGGACGTGAAAAATAGCGGGACGTAGAACAATTTTGCCTCCTTCAGCCGATCTATGAGTTCCATCGTTGCGAGCGTGTCCTCCTCTTCCTCGCCGGGCAGGCCGACAACGAGTGTTCCAAGCGGGCAAATGTCGTTGTCGTTGAGGATGCCGACCGCTTGCACGACCAATTCGCACCAGTCTTCTGCTTTGCACGGTAGCGGCTTGCCCCGCATGTGTTTTTTAATCAACTTCACGCTTCCGGTTTCTATCCCAACCTCAACCGAGGCAACTCTTTTTCCGTTGTATCTCCATCTCCCTTTTTCCACGAGCGTCGGCGCAATTTCCTCAATAATTTTCGGATCGTATACCACCGGGGAGAGAGCTGCATGTGCAAACTGCAGATATTCAACGTTTGGTATTTTGCCGATCGTTTCAACCAACTCGACGATGGCTGGTCTGTTCGGGACAAATCGCTCGCCGCACTTGTACAAAAAGAAGTCGTCCGTCTGGAGCACAATCATTCTCGAGCCAGCGCGCGCGGTGAGTTCCGCCTCTTTTTTAATTTTTTCTAGGGGGAATGAATATCTCGTCCGCATCGTGGGCGAACAGAACTGGCACCCTTTCCCACATCCCCGGGTTATCTCGACCACGCCGAACAACGCCGGGTTTTTTATCATTGGGATCTCCTTTAGCGTCGGTTTCTTCGTTTCAACGACCTTGGGCAATGGTTCGCCTTTCACTGCCTTTCTGAATATCCCCGGCGTAGAACAGTCGCCCTCCCCCACTACCACTGTATCTATTCCATACTCATCCTGCATGTTTCCCCTAACAATCTGCCAAGCTCCGGAGCCTCCCACTACAATTTTTGGCCTGTGTTTTTTCCAAATGGGGTGACTCATCAAATTTCTGAACTCGGCCGCCGCAATGGGTTCGCCGCCGAAGCCTACCAACGAAGTATAAGTTCGGCTGACGAACCCGATACCCAGTGGATCCATGGTTGAGATTCCGACAACTTTTGTTTCTCGCCCCACGAATTTGTCGAGGTTATGGGGGGTGCAGGTCACAACGTTGTCCTCTCCGAACTCCTCGATCAATAGTGACTCTATTTTTCTCAAGCCATAGGGAACGAAGCGAGCGCTGCCGTCTTCGTTGTCGGGAGTTATCGGGTACCAGGATTTTCTCAAGAGTTTCATTGGAACTATCTTCGTCGGAAAACCCCCTGTGAACGCGATAAAGGGGTTCAAATTAAAATCGCTCATCTCTATTACGGAAGCTGTCAATACTATCGGGATGCCACGAGTATTGCTCTTTTTCTGCCGGCCTTGTCCGATATTTTTTACCGCGCTGGTGATTGTCGAGAACATCTGATACCTTTTTCATCTCTCCTAACACTAACTCTGAAACGGCCTATCATAAAAATTTAAGTTCGTCGTAAATGAAGTTACCACGCGCGATGACGAACCTGGCTCTGCTGATTAGATGATGTAGATCTTGAGTTCTGAGCGCATTTATCCCGACTTCCCTTTACCCTTCTGAGGGTGATACTTTGCAATTATTTCAGGATCGATTCGCTTGAGTTCTTCCTCAGGCAGAGTCGATAGCAGGTCCCAACCAATCTTGAGCGTTTGTTCCAGGCTTCGATCCTCGTCCCTGCGCTGGTTGACGAACTTTCGCTCGAACTGATCTGCAAAGCTGAGGTAACGACGATCTCGATCGGTTAACGCTTCCTCACCCACTACGGCAACGAGGGCGCGAAGATCCTTGCCCTCAGCGTAAGCTGCGTAAAGCTGATTTGAGACATCGGAGTGATCTTCCCGCGTGCGCTTAGGTCCAATCCCATCCTTCATGAGTCTGGACAGGGATGGCAACACGTTGAGCGGCGGGTAAACGCCCTTGCGGTGAAGCTCGCGGTCCATGACGAGTTGCCCCTCTGTGATGTAACCCGTAAGATCAGGCACGGGGTGAGTCATATCATCCCCGGGCATGGTTAGGATGGGCATCTGGGTGATTGAACCTTTCTTGTTTTTAGTCTTACCGGCACGCTCGTAGACGGTTGCCAAATCTGTGTACAGGTAGCCCGGGTAACCCCGCCTACTCGGTACCTCGCTGCGGGCGGCTGAAATCTCTCTAAGTGCCTCAGCATAGTTGGTCATGTCAATCATGATGGCTAGCACATGCATGTTCTGAACGAATGCGAAGTACTCGGCTGCGGTAAGGGCCAATCTCGGGGTAAGAATCCGCTCTATGGCGGGATCATTCGCTAGATTCAAGAATAGAACCGCGCGCTCCAAAGCCCCAGTTCGTTCAAAGTCTTGCATGAAAAATGCGGCCTCCTCGTGGGTGATCCCCATGCCGCAGAATACAACCGCGAATTTTTCTTCCTCTCCCAAAACTTTCGCCTGCCTAGCTATTTGGGCTGCCATCTCGTTGTGGGGCAACCCGGAGGCTGAGAATATGGGTAACTTCTGTCCCCTCACAAGCGTGTTCATGCCATCGATGGACGAGATGCCGGTCTGGATAAATTCGCTCGGATATTCACGAGCGACAGGGTTCATAGGGGTTCCATGGACGTCCCACTCGTCCTCGCTTATGGGGTTTGGCCCACCGTCGATCGGCACGCCCCTTCCGCTAAATATTCTGCCGAGCAGCTCCGTCCCAACTCCAAATCTAACCGTCTCGCCTGTGAACCTGACTCGGGTTTGCGCGGTATCGATACCCCCCGTTCCTTCATAGACTTGCACAACTGCGCGGTTTTCATACGCGTCGAGCACCTGTCCATGTTTGGTCTCACCATCCGGGATTACTATCTCGACTACCTCCCCATATGCGACACCAGTGACTCCTTCGACTATCATTAGTGGGCCAGAAACTTCGGCGACAGTTAGGTATTCTCGGGCCTTGGCGGCCGTTTCATGTTTCACTCTCAGCCCCCCCGGACGATTTCTTCCTCTCTACGAGTTCTCCAAATTGCTTATCGAGGTGTTTTTTCATCTCTTTGTATCTATTCTCAAACTCCTTGGGTGGGATCCGCTTCATCCCGGCGATTTCATCCTTTGCTGCTAATTTTTTGATATTGGAGATGGATGCGCCGTGCTCGACGGCATCGATGCACTTACGGTAGAACTCAAGTACTAGTTCCAGCATCCCGATTTGTTTTTTGAGTGGGCAGTGGGCGTCAACTTTATGGAACGCGAATTGTTGCAGGAAGTCCTCACGCATCATTCGAGCGACCTCGAGAACCCCACGCTCTCGTTCAGGCAGAGCGTCTGGACCAACCAACTTCACTATTTCTTCCAGCTCCGCTTCCTTTTGTAACATCGCGATTGCCTCGTCGCGCAGCGATTTCCAATCTTTGCCCGTTTCCTTCTTCCACCAATCCTTTACCGAGTCGACGTAAAGTGAGTAGCTCGTCAGCCAGTGGATAGCTGGGAAGTGGCGGCGGTCAGCCAGCGACGTGTCCAAGGCCC
This sequence comes from Hadarchaeota archaeon (SeqCode), assembly GCA_964555495.1. Taxonomy (GTDB): domain Archaea; phylum Hadarchaeota; class Hadarchaeia; order Hadarchaeales; family JAGGTB01; genus CAZKSL01. Next base: position 11,222 of record CAZKSL010000007.1, on the reverse strand, counting down.
AGAAGACCTTGACCATCCGCAGCGTGTTTTGAGATACAGGCTCGGAGAGGTCGCCGCCGGGGGGTGAGACCGCGCCCAAAACGGTAACCGAGCCGAGTCTATCCTCACTGCCGAGAGTCCGAACAAGACCCCCCCGCTCGTAAAATTCGGCGAGCCTTGACGCCAAGTAGGCTGGGAAGCCCTCCTCGCTTGGCATTTCCTCTAGCCTGCCTGAGACCTCGCGCATCGCCTCCGCCCAACGAGAAGTCGAATCAGCCATGAGGGCGACGTGGTAGCCCATGTCCCTGAAGTATTCTGCGATTGAGATCCCCGTGTAGACGCTCGCCTCGCGCGCGGCGACTGGCATATTTGAGGTATTCGCGATGAGGGTTGTGCGCTCCATTATGGACTCGCCGGTGCGGGGATCTTTGAGTTCCGGGAAGTTTGTCACGACGTCACACATCTCGTTGCCTCGCTCGCCGCACCCGACGTAAACTACAACGTCAGCGGCAGCCCACTTGGCAAAATTATGCAGCATAACAGTCTTTCCGGTTCCAAATCCTCCCGGTATTGCTGCTGTTCCTCCTTTGGCAATCGGGAAGAAGGTGTCGATGACTCGCTGCCCCGAAATCAACGGCTCTACCGGATCGAGCTTTTCCTTGTAAGGTCTCGCCCTCCTGACTGGCCAAACTTGCATCATCGGGATTTCCTTTTTTCCTTTTTTTGTGCTGATTACTGCTATCCTGTCCTCAATCTTGCAACTGCCATCGGCGATCTCAGTGACCTTGCCACCCACATCGGGCGGTACCAAAATCCGGTGTTCAACTAACTTGCTTTCATTCACGGTTCCGAGCAAGTCCCCCCCGGTAACTTCCGCGCCCTTTTTGATATTCGGCACAAACTTCCAATCCTTATCTCGGGGTAGGGGATTTGCTGAGACGCCACGGGTTATTGTATCCCCAGTTTTCTCGCGTATGATTGTAAGGGGCCTCTGGGTCCCATCGTAAATCGAGCCAATCAGGCCGGGGCCCAGCTCAACCGAAAGCGGTTTTCCGGTGCCCTCTACCTTCTCGCCCGGCTTTATGCCGGACGTTTCTTCATACACTTGAATCGTGGCCCTATCACCCGTTAGGCCAATTATCTCGCCAATGAGCTCCTCATCGCCAACCTTAGCTAGCTCATACATTTCAGAGCCCTTCATCCCGCTCGCGACGACAACCGGGCCACTAATTCGAACTAGTTTCCCCATGGTGCACCTACCAGCTATGGGTTCGTTGTTCACCTTTTATTTTTGCCTTTTGGGAATAAGGCAGAGCAATACATTTATGTGCGCCCCCCCGACAAACCTGAATTGGCTTGATCTGCGGATGGTGATTTAGTGGTCGAGGAGAGTCTTCGAGCAATTTTTGAAGCCGAGAAAAAGGCGAGGACGAGAGTCGAGACAGCGCGGAGGAAGACAGATGAAATCTTGGAAGCAGCCCGTAAGAAGGAAACTGAATTGAAGGAGCGGACTCAAAAGGAGAGGAAAGAGAAAGCGGAGAAAGAAATCGAAAATTTGAGGTCGAAGGCTCAAGCTGATGTGGAGGAGCTTTTGAAGAAAAATCGTAGGAAGATAAAGAAACTTGAGAAGAAAGCGGCCGACAAGCACGAGGCCGCAATCAAACTCATTTTGGACGAGGTAACGCGGTGAAGCGATGCTAAAGACGGCAAGGATGCGGAAGTTTCGCACGATTGTCTTGCAGCGCATGCACGATCAAGTTGTAGCCAAGTTACATGAAGCGGGCGTGGTTCAGCTAAAGGAGATCTCGGGGGTCGAGGTTACCCGAAAGGCGCTGGACGACGAGTTCTACGAGATTTCATCGTTGCTCGGGAAACTTAGGGAAATCCAGGAGTTTCTTGGAACGCCAGCAAAAGCCCGGCCCAAGAAGATCAAGGAACTCACCTACCAGCAAACTCTGGAGCCTGCCAAGTCGCTCCTAAAGAAAATTGAGCCAAAGGTAAACGAACTCAAGTCAAAGAGCAAGGCGCTGGACGAAGAAAAGCAGACATTGCTCGCGCAAGTTGAGGTCTTGGAGGAAATAAAGGGAATCGAGTCTCCATTGAGGTACCTTAGACCCTCCAAGGAGATCCATGTTGTCACGGGGAGGATTGAAGAAGAGAAGTCGAAGAGCTTTCTCGAATCTGTTAGGGGCTCTTTAGACCAGAGGGTGTTTGCGGCGGCGTTTGGGGAGGGAAAGAAGCGAATTGTAATCGTCGCTTGCAGAACTCGGGATAAACCAAAACTCCTCCCCATCCTGTATAGGCATGAGGTGGAACCTCTCGAGCTTCCGTCAGTTAGGGGGACACCCAAACAGGCGCTTGATTCATTAAGGAAAAAATTGGCTAGAGTGGAGAAGCGGGAAGCTAGTCTCCAACGAAGAGTTAGGGGAGCGACGAAGGCCTGGGCCCGAGAGGTCACCTACACCATCGAACTCCTCGATATCCAGAAGGAGAGGCTCGAGGGTAGCTCAGCATTCGGTTACACGGATGCCACTACCCTCATCGAAGGCTGGGTTCCGGCGAAACAAGTACAAAAACTCGAGAGGCTGCTAAGTAGGGCCACGCGCCGGCGATACATCTTCCGCACCTATGAACCCCAACACCCCGAGATTGAGGAGACTCCAATCGAAATGGAAAATCCGCCCGTCGTCAAGGACTTTGAGAGCATCACCGGGATGTACGGCTTGCCCAAGTACGATGAAGTTGATCCGACTCTATTCTTGTCATTTACCTTCCCGCTCTTTTTCGCAATTTGCCTGTCGGACGCCGGTTACGGGATCTTGCTGGGGCTCTTCATGGCCTCGGGCTTCTGGATTGCAAAAGCGTTCCCGAGGGATTTCAGGGTGATCATGGTGATAGCGGCAGCATTCACGGTTCTGATTGGTGCTTTGATGGGTGGTTGGTTCGGGGCTGGTCCGACGTTTTGGGTTAACCCGATCGAGAATCCCATACCCATCCTCAAGCTCGCGGTCTTCATCGGAATTATTCATATTCTCATGGGATTTGGAGTCGTGGCCGTGATAAAAGACGCATTTAGGAGAGATTGGGGAAACTTGTTCCTAAATCACATCCCGCGCGCTTTGATTATAGTAGGATTCTTTGGACTCGGTTTCTGCGCTTTAGGCGTTGGCTTGCAGGACTTTGGAGTGGCTTTCACGTTCCCAAAAATGGGTCTTTTTGAAGTATTCAACCCCTTTGCACCGGCTTCAGCAATCGTCGTGGTGTTTAGGATTTTACTCTACGCCGGATTAGGCGTCGGCATGGCAGGCGCAGTAGTGCTGGGCCGGGACTTACGGGAGAAGTTCAGCGGCCCGATCAATGTCCTATACGGCATAACGGGACTAGTCGCGGATGCAGCCTCCTACACCAGATTGATGGCGCTCGGGATGGCAACCTGCATCATAGCCTATGCGATAAACTTCATCCTCGGGTGGGTATATGGCGGCTTGGACACCTCGCTCTCGGTCGCGTCAATGCTCGTGACAATACCGATGTTAATCGTGCTGGCGATAGGGTTCATCGTCGGGCACTGCTTCAATATATTCATCAATTGCCTCGGGGGGTTCATTCACACCTTGCGTTTGCACTATGTCGAATTTTTTGGAAAGTTTTATGAGGGAGGCGGCGAGAGGTTTGCTCCCTTTAAAGTTAAAAGGAAGTTTACTAAACTAAAAATGAGGTGAGGGCTTGGTAGCCGATGGAGTCTGGGTAGTGCTGGCGGCTGGCTTGGCAGTGGTTATCCCAGGGATATTGTCTGGCATAGGAGTGAGCATAGCCGGCGTCGCGGCTGCCGGAGTGGCGAGCGAGGATCCAAAGAAGGCCTACAAAGCGTTCGTATTCGAGGTCCTGCCAGGGACGCAAGGGATTTACGGTTTCGTCGCCGGGTTCCTCATAATAATCGGGACTGGCCTAACGGGTGGCGCAGGAGTGAAAGCGGGAGTGGTTGGCCTAGCGGTATTGGCGGCAGCGGTTCCTGCGATACTTCAGGGATTCACGGCATACTTCCAAGGGAAGGTCGCCACGGCGGGCATCATGGCGTTTGCCAAGAGGGAAGAGGTGTTTGCACCGGGCCTGATGTACACTGTGATGGTCGAACTCTACGCTATCCTTGGGCTATTAGCAACTATCCTAATGTTAACATTTATTGGCGCGCTCTAGGGTGAAAATTTTGCCTAACGAGGAAGGCGCGCGGCAGATAGTGAGAGAGATACTGGAAGAAGCAAGCGATAAATCAGATCAGATTATCGCAGATGCTAAAAAAAATGCAAAGAAGTTATTGGACGCCGCTCGTTCCAAAGCGAAGGAGGAAGAAGACCGAGCAATCAAGGAAGCGCGAGTTCGTGGGAAACAGGTTTACGATGAAGTACTCGCGGAAGGAAGAATGAAGGCCAAGAGGGAGACTATTCAAAGAAAGGAGGAAATCCTGAACGAAGTACTAAAGAAAGCCGGGCAGAGGCTGCGCACTTATGCTTCGTCAAAGAAATACGATGTCGTTAATCTTGCCATAGATGCGTGCAAAAAACTTGATTCCGGGAGTGTGGTGATCTACGCCAACAAGAGGGATTTGCACAAGTTGCAGAAATCTAAGGGCAAAATAGCGCAATCAATCGCGCAAGGGGGCGCGGCTGAAATCTCTTTTGGGAAGCCAATCAATGCGGTCGGCGGGATCCGCGTGTCGACGCGGGATGGCAAGATTGAAATCGACGACACCTTTGAGGGAAGGCTAAAACGAAGGTTTGATCCCCTGCGCGTGAAAGTAGCGAGGACCCTCTTTGGAGTGTCTAAATGAGTGACCTCCTCTTCGTTGCGCTCATCCTTGCAATCATTGCCTCCGTTTTCGTTTTGATTATTGTTCGCGCGAGGCGGTTGATGCCTTACATCTATTGTTGCGCGAAGATTAGCGCTTGGGAGGCAAGGTCATTGCCAGAAGCGCGCTTGCAGGAGTTCGCGGATTCGGCAAACGTGGCGAATATCCTGGCGGGCTTGGATGACACAGACTACAGGCCATACCTGTCTGATATCCCGAAAGTCGAGAATGTTGACTTGGTATCGGTTGAGCGCGCGCTTAAGAAGAACCTGACGGAGCGATACCGGGAGCTCCTAGGAATCGTGCCGGAGGAGCGAAAGGAAACCGTAGAGAAGCTTATTGGGAGGACGGATATCTGGAACCTCAAAACGTTGATCACCGCAATTCACAACAAAGTGCCGAAGGAAAAGAGAATGGAGGAGATGATCCCGTCGCCAACCTTCTCGGAAGAGAGGCTCAAGCTCTTGGCTTCAGCGGAGAATTTTCAGGAGTTGCTCAACTATCTTAAGGAGACGGAGTACTTCGACGTTCTTTCGGGAGCCCTTGAAGATTACGAGAAGCTGGGCCTCATCGCCTTGCTCTCGGCGTTGGACAAACACTACTACTCAAGCCTGTGGTCAGGTGTACTGAGCAAGAAAGCTCAAAGACGCGCCCTGAAAGCCCTGATCGGCTACGAGCTGGATGCGGTTAACATAAAACTCATCCTCCGGCTCAAGCGTGAGGGCGCTCCGCCAGAGGAGGCGACTAAATACATTATCTTGCCTTCACACGAGCTGACGGAGGAGATGATGAGGTCAATGATCATTGCCGGCGATATCTCCTCAGCCATTGAGGTAATCGGACGCACCACCTATGGCCCAATTCTACACGAGGCCCTCTCAGAGGTCGAAGCCACAGGTTCTCTTTTCCCTATCGAGAGGGTACTAGATGAGGGGCTCCTTAAAGTCTGTAAGAGGGAAGCAATAGTGCGGCCGATGGATATAGGTCCGGTAATTGCCCATATCCACCTAAAGGAAACTGAAGTTAGGAATCTGCACGCGATCATCAAGCTCAAGGCTGATAAGGTGGAACCCGAGAAAATTAAGGAAACAATCGTGAGGGTGCCGAAGATTGAGTTATGAGATTGCTGTGGTTGGGGATGTTGAGACCGCGACGGGTTTTGCGCTAGCAGGCGTGAGACACGTCTACATTCACGAGAGGAAGGAAGAAACGCTTGCAAAATTTGATGATTTACTCGCCGATGAAAATATGGGGCTAATTATTACGACCCACTCAATTGCTGGCGAGCTTGATCCGGAGTTCAAAGAAAAGATGAGGAGGAAGAAGTTGCTTCCGGTTGTTCTGAAAGTTCCGGATAAGAGTGGCACTGTGCCAGAGGTCGACGAGCTATACGAGCTGATTAAGCGCACGGTTGGAACGGAGGTTGTAGTGAGGGCGGAGGAGGGTTAAAATGGCTACAGCAACTGGGGAAATAGGGACCATAACTCCAACGCGGATGGAACTCCTTAAGCTCAGAAAAAGAGCGGCGCTGGCTCAACGGGGGCATGATTTACTCAAGGAAAAAATGGACGCTCTGGTAATGGAATTCTTTGAGGTGCTGAGGCGGATTAGGGGGGCCAAGGAAGAGGCGTTGCAACAGCTATCGACGGCCAACCGCTCACTCTCAGTTTGTTTCGCGATTATGGGCACCATTGAAACATCCCAAGCTTCGAGGGAAGTCAGGAGGGAGCTTCAAGTTGAGGTGTCAACTCGCAACGTCATGGGGGTTGCCGTGCCAAGCTTGGAAGTTGAAAAAACCGAGCGAGACGCTTTAGCTAGAGGATACAGCCTTCACACGACCTCCTCGGCCATAGATGATACTTCAAAGGAATTCGAAAAGGCACTCGGTTTTCTGATTAAGTTGGCCGAGCTGGAGGAATCTGCGCGCTCGCTGGCCAAGGAACTCGAGAGAACGAAGCGACGCGTGAATGCACTTGAGCACATCGTGATCCCACGCTTGGAGGAGACGACCAAGTTCATCGCGATGAAGCTTGAGGAAAGGGAGCGGGAGAACTTCTCGCGCCTGAAGAGAATTAAGGCAGCAATTGAGGGGAGCCGAACGTGATCGTCAACCACTTAATAAATTTTGAGCTAAGTCGGGGGTGAGCGCTTGGAATCGCGCAGGCGTGCAATCTTGATGGCGATTTTCTATCCATTCACGATGGCACTCATAGCCACCGGGTTCATTGCCTTCATCATGCTGATACTAGAAGTCCCGCTACCGGTAGTTTCAGCTGTGGTTTTGAGTTTTTACTCGGCATGCGCGGTCTCCATTTACTTGATCTTTAGACCGGTGATCAGAGATTTGCGCGCGCGAAGGCCACTCTTGGGTTTCGTTTTAACCATGAGTGCTTTTGCCATCGTGTCAGTAGTTTTGGTCGTCTGGGAATGGCTGGGGGGCAGGCTGTAGCGGTTTTGGCGTCTAGGTGTCCCTATCCTTCCTTGGACTCCTCCACCAATAGCGCACCAATTATCCGCGCGTATGCCGGGCGCGTTATCAATACACTAATACCGACGCCTAGCATGGTAATTATCGCGAAGCCCTGCATTGCGCCGAAGCCGAGCGTCGCCAGCATAAGCATGGCCGCGATGGTGGTGGCTGCTGCGGCGAATATAACGGAGAAAGCTCGCCCGACCCGCCTTTTGATTGGCATTCTGCCGCTCGGCGATACTCCTGCGAGCACCTCGTCGCTTATTATAATCTGGTGGTCAACACCAGTCCCGACGACTGCTATCAGCGCCCCGATCTCGGCTACCCCGAAGGTTATGAAACCGCGGAAGAGTGAAACAACGCCGAGGGTGATTATCACCTCGCACCCCATGGTCATCATTAGAGGAACTGCAATCTTAAAGCGCCGATATCTCAGGTAGACGAGTGCCCCAACGGCGAGAAACGCAATGGCTCCTGCCTTAACGGCCTCTTGGAGGAACTGATCCCCGAGCCTCGCATCTATCTCGGTCTCGCTCTCGTAAGAGATGCCTACCGGCAGGCGCTGTGAGAGGATTATCTTCAGGTCTCTGGCCTCGCTCTCTGAACTGCCTGTTGTAATCCTCAGCCCGCTTTTGATTTTCTCTTCATCTCCCGCTATCTCCTCGCTTATGGTTGGCCATGATTTGATGCCAGTCACTCGGAGCAACCACTCGGTGGTTAGCTCACCCTCCAACTTTGCCTCACTTTCGATGGGGAACAGGCCCTCGTTGTCGGAGACCAGATTCTCATTCTGAACTATGTTTTCCGAGAGATCATCCAATTCACCTAGGAAGATTACCTTGCTCTTCAATCCCAGTTGGTTCTCCAAATACTGCAAGGTCTGAGACGGAATGGAGTCGGCTTGAATTTCGACGGCATCTACCTGCGCGTAGAACCAGTGCGCGTCACCATTTCCGATTGTACGAAAACGGAACTTGCGCCCGTTTTCATAGTACTCGGCGCCCCCTATCTCTGGGTCGAGCTCCCCGTCGGTTGACAGCTGACTCTTGAACTCTTCCGTGAAGAGTAAAATGGCATCGCCCGGCCGGTCGAGATAGATAACACCGGGATAACCTGCCTTATTATCTGAGTAAGTAGCGAAGCTCTCGGCCCCCCCATCTGTGAGCCCGAATGGAACGTAATAGGCCCTCGTCTCGGGGTCGCGTCTGACCGAACCAACATCTTTGAGGTGTTCACCACGTAGCGCTAAATCATTCTCAATAAAAATCTCGAGCTTTCCCTGATGTCCAAGCAACTCCTCCGCCCGCTCTAATTCGAGCGCGACCTCGAAGAGGACGAAGTTGGCCCCCAAGGATTTAAATTGGGCGCCGAGCGTCCCGTAGGGGTCGACTCGCGTGCTAAGAGCGTCCATCACCTCTTCGCGGGTGTAGTCGCTAATCTTCTCCTCGATGCTCATTATCTCGATGTTTTCCTCAAGAAGCGGTGCGATCATGTTCTCGCTCACGATTTTTCCCACCTCTAGAACAATCTGGTTTGTCGCCTGCACATCTTCGTAGCTCATCAGGCTCGTGACGGAGGTGTTTAGGTCTTCCTCAAGCCCGTCAATGAGGTCACTAATCTCCTGATCGCCCGGCGTTTCAGCAAAACTTAATGTTACGTGGGAGGCCTCCAGCCTCAGGACTATCCTCGAACCACCCTTTATGTCGACCCCATATCTGGGACCCCATGCAAGAGCGAAGACCCCGAATATCAGAACCGCCAAGATTAGAAGCTTAATGCGCCCGTCTCTAAATCCTGCCATGGTACCTCCCCTGTTGCCGTTCTACGTGCCGCAATAGGATGCCCGAATTTAGAAGCCAGGTGTTGACCATGTCAATGAGTATGCCTATGGCCAGCACGCCGGAGAATTCCTTGATGAGTGGGGGCGTCATAATGAGGTTAAGAGCGATTAGGGCGGCAGCCGAGGTGCCGGACATCATCAAACCAGTTTTCATGGCATCAGCAGCGCGCTCACGCGGGGTACCACCCACCCTCTTCAGAACTTTTGTGGACAACAGGATGTTCGTGTCGACGGCGTATCCTATGAGAAGTAGAAGCCCCGTAACTGAACCAAAGCTGAGGGGAATCTGCAACAGCGCCATTCCTCCAAACACGCCGAGTGCATCGAGCCCGACCACGAGGAGGATTCCGCCAACGGATGTGAAGTGCCGGATGGCGATGAATATAATGACTGCCATCGCGATGGCGGCTCCGATGATCGCGTTCCTCGCGTCCTCTTTGTAGATGTCAGTGATGACCGAGCCCATTGTCTCCCTGCGATATTCACCCACAACGCCTAGCTCAGAGAGGGCAGGTTTTATCTGATTCTCTACCTGGTTATCGACTAGGTATGCGGAGGTCTCAATGTCAAATCCATCACTTGTCTGGAAGACCTCCACCTCGTAGCCGATGGTTTCATAGAGGACATCTTCCACGGTGCCAGTGCCCGGCATGTTCTCGACGTTTTCCACAGTAATGCTCAGGTGCGTGCCTCCCGCGAAGTCTATGCTCAGCGGAACCCCTCGAACCAAAACTGCTGCCGCAAAAACCGCCGATAGGATTAGGGGTATCGCAATCATGTACCTGTAGCGCAGGTGCTTCACGGGCCAAGTGACGTCCATGTGGGAACCCTCGACTAGTAAACGTTTTGAACCGCGTATATTAACTTAGTTCAGCCTAGTGAACAAGGTTGATTTCGTGTTGGATAAAGGCGAGCGAGCGGTCCTTATCGATGAGCGGGGAAAGAAATACCTGGTTAAGCTCGGAGAGCGGGAACTCCACACGGACTTGGGCGTGGTCGACCTGAGGCATGTCATCGGAAAGGAGTCCGGAGACAGGATAAAATCCCACACCGAGCGGGAGTTCATCGTGCTTGCCCCCTCCATGGTCGACTACCTCCAAAAGCTCAAACGCGTCCCCCAAATAATGCTCCCGAAGGACGCATCGCAGATAGTTGCCCACACAGGAGTCGGTCCAGGAAACTTGGTGGTGGACGCGGGTGCTGGCTCCGGGGCCCTAGCGATTTTCTTGGGCAATCTTGTGAGGCCCGATGGGCGAGTGGTTAGCTACGAGGTTCGCGAGGATTTCCTAAAGGTAGCTGAGCAGAACGTCGAGATGGTTGGGCTTGGTGAGATTGTGTCAATAAAAAACAAAGACATTTACGAAGGGATCGACGAGTCAGATGTTGACTTAGTGACCCTGGACCTGCCGCGGCCCGAGAAGGTTCTCCCGCACGCCGAGAGGGCGTTGAAGCCCGGAGGATTCCTAGCCTCTTTCTCCCCGTGCATCGAGCACATCCAGAGGTTATACCGGGAGCTGCCTGATTACCAGTTCAAAAATTGTCGAACAATCGAGTGCCTAGTCAGGGATTTCGAGGTTACAAAATTCTGTACGAGGCCCAAGACGCAGATGGTCGCTCACACGGGCTACCTTACTTTTGCTAGACGCGTTTAACCGTTGAAAAATTAGACTAGTCGGAACTTATAGCCGTAGTAAATCATTCCGTCCTCTCCATCCTCGCCGATGTGTCGGAAGACTACCTCTACCTCGTCGCCGATTTTCACGTCTTCGGGATTACAGTCGGTGATCTGCCCGGTAATCCGGGGGCCCTCCTCAAGCTCGATTATCGCTAACGCGTACGGGGCCTGGTCCTCGAAGCCTGCAGACGGCACATGCACGGTACTGTGAGAGATCACCTTTCCACGGCCCTTCAGCTGACATGGTTCTAGCTTTCCTATACGCCGACATTTCGGACAGACATACCGCGGTGGGAACAAAACAGTGTCACAGTTCCCGCACTTGGTGCCTATCAGGTTATACCGACTTGGAATCTCACGCCAGAATCTCGGAACCGCCATTTCAGTCACCTCGGCTAAGTATGTGTACTAC
>CAZKSL010000006.1:0-16875 GCA_964555495.1 Hadarchaeota archaeon (SeqCode) | reverse complement strand
CAGTATGCGCATATCTTCAAAACCCCTTTATTCTTCACAGTTATGTTGTAGAGCAAGATTAATAAGTGCCTTGTTTGAAATCAACATCGCTTAGGTGTGCCAATGGAACGCAATATCGTGGTTGAGGAGTTCAGGGAGACTCCACTTGAGAAGGAAAAACTAGAGATCGTCGAGCGAAAAGGTCTGGGCCATCCTGATTCCATTTGTGACGCGATACTCGACCGGGTCTCGATAAACCTGTCTAAGGCTTATTTGGAAAAATTCGGAGCGATAATGCACCACAACGCTGATAAGTCGCTGCTGGTCGCTGGCGAGGTTGAGACGAAGTTTGGCGGCGGCAACGTTAAGCAACCGATGCTCCTCATCTTCGGCGACAGGGCGACCTCTGAGGCCGAGGGAATCAGCATACCTGTCGAGGAGATAGCAATCCAGTCAGCGAAGGATTGGCTCAAGGAGTACCTCCGATTCGTGGACCCGGAGAAACATATGAGATATCAAGTTGAACTGAAGCCCGGCTCCGCGGCGCTCACGGATATCTTCAAGCGGAAGGGGGCAACCCTAAGTGCCAACGACACTTCTGCCGCGGTTGGATACGCCCCGATGTCTAGAACTGAAAAGGTTGTGCTCAAGGCAGAGCAGTACGTGAACTCAAAAGATTTCAAGAAGGAATTTCCAGAATCCGGCGAGGATGTGAAAGTGATGGGATTCAGGAAGAACAATGAACTGACTCTAACATTGGCGATAGCATTTGTGGACAAGTTCGTCGAGGACGAGAAAGACTACTTCAGAAAGAAGGCAGAGATCCTGGAGAAAGTAAAGTCGTTTGTCGGGGGGAATACTGATTTTGAAAATGTCACGTTGAAAATCAACACTCTGGACGTAGAGGGGCGCGGAGTAGATGGTGTTTACCTAACTGTACTGGGCACAAGCGCGGATGGCGCCGACTCCGGCCAAGTCGGCAGAGGCAACCGCTCGAACGGCGTTATACCCCTGAACCGGCACACTGGCTCAGAAGCCGCAGCGGGGAAAAACCCTGTGAGCCATGTCGGCAAAATCTACAACCTCCTCACTCACCGGATGGCCGACAGCATCTACGAGCAGGTCCCCAATCTTGAGGAAGTTTACGTTTGGCTAGTGAGCCAAATAGGCAAGCCGATAGACCAACCCGCGATCGCTGCTGCCAGGGTAATCCCGGGGCAAGGGACGACCCTCAAAGATATCCAGAAGGAAATCGCAGAGGTAATGGATTCGGAACTCAAGAACATAAACAAATTCTGTGAGGACTTGGCACAGGGAAAAATTCCCGTCTGTTAATGAGTTTCTTGTAGAAGTTCGGAGAGCATTCTCTTCGCCGCTTTGACCTCTCCAGCGTTGGTAGATACAAGCACTATCCTGACTTCGTCCTCGGACGGGTATGAGCGCACTTCTACGGTCGGAAATTTTCGGGCAAGTTTGTCAAACAAGGGGACTATGGCCGACTCATCTCCGCTCTTGACAATAATCTCCGCAGTAGCTCTTTTCTGTCCACCGATTTGAGCCAACGTGCTTTTAACATGCTGGTCGAAAATTGCTTGCATCTCGACAGGCACCCCTGGCATGCAGATGATGAGCGTTTCATTGCATCTCAGCTGGACCCCTGGCGCGGCGCCGACGGGGTTGGACAGGGGGCTTGCACCTTTCGGGAGGTGGGCCATCTTCTTGCGCGCCTTGGTCAGCCTTTCACTCTTGACTAGTCCACGAGTGCGTGCGCGCGAGTAACTCTCCCTCACTAGCTTCAGGGCCTTCTCGTCCAGGGCGAGTTCTGAACCAATCGCCTTGCCCACCGCCTCAAGAGTTTTATCGTCGGGAGTTGGTCCGAGCCCACCAGTCACGATTAGTAAGCCGGTTTTTCTGCTGATGGCTTCCCTGACAGCTTTGGCTATCTGCGTGGAATCGTCAGCAACCGACGTTATTCGGGTGACCTGAACTCCCTGGGCGGCGAGGTTTTTCGCCAGCCACGTCGCATTCGTGTTTACCCTGAGTCCCTCAATCAACTCGCTTCCGATGGTAAGGATCTCAGCTGTTGACATACCGGAGAATCTTGCCGCGAGAAATAAATCAGTTGTGTCATGGAGTGGACAAAATTATCCACGTAACGAATAAATACTGAGACCCCGCATCTAAACCCAGGCTGGACTGGTGGGGGCTCGAGAGCTTGGACAACGTTGATATGAAACTTTTGAAGATGCTTGGGGAAAACTCGCGGATGCCTCTTAGTGAACTCGGGCGTGAGGTTGGACTGAGCTCCTCCGGCGTCCGCAGACGAATTAAACAGCTCGAGAACAGCGGCATGATCGAGGGCTACACGGCGAGGATTAATCCGCAGAAATCTGGTTGGGGAGTTGCCGCCTTCCTGAGCGTGAAGGTGAATTCCCATGACACCAGCAAAATCGCGAGAGCTCTGGCACGTCGCAAAGAAGTGTGTGAGGTTCACAGGACAACGGGCGACCATGGCTTGATAGTTAAAGTCAGGGCACGGGATTTAGATAGTCTGAATAGGTTTGTGGAGGAAAAGCTCAATTCATACGAGGGAGTCGACGGCGTCAGCACTACTGTGGCTATGGAGACGATAAAGGAGACGCGGTTGAGCCTTTAGGTGCCCTAGATGCGTGACGAGGAAAGAAAACTTATTCAGGAGACATTTCTCTCCGTCAGGACCTACCTAGTTTATCCCCAGGACATCCGTGAGCAGGTTGAAGAGGTGTCACAGAAATCCGAGGATATTGACACGTTTATCGACGAGTTCAAACGAGTCACGTCAGCGCAGGAGGATCAGAGCCGAAAGACCGACGGACAAATTTTCCTGAATGATCTCAGAAGGCGCATGCCCTAGTTCTGCTCTTCTTTCTCCCCCATTGTTAATTTAAGCTTCGAGCGAGTATTAAATCCAAGGAACGAAAGGGCGGCGAGAGTCATGGTTCACTCGAAAGTCAAGCAGATTGCTGAAGACATCCAAAAAATGAAAACGCGAGGCGCCGGCAGAATCGGCCGCGCTGCAGCGCGTGCCTTAAAGATCACCGCGAAGTCGACTAGGGCCAAGACCCCCTCCCAGTTTATGAAGGAGATTGATCGTGTCACGCAGCTTCTCCTCAAGACGCGCCCGACTGCGGTTTCTCTCCCAAACGCCATTCGCTTCGTAGCTCGCAGGTCGAGTCTGGAGGGAATTGAAGATGTCAGGGAGTTGCGCGAGATTGTGAGCTCACGTGCAGACGAGTTTACCTGCATCTCAAGAGAGGCAGTGAAAAAGATCGGCGAGTTTGGCGCGCGTAGGGTATCAGACGGCGACGTGATAGTGACTCACTGCAACAGCTCCTGCGCTCTCTCAGTCATCAAGACTGCGCACCAACAGGGAAAGAACCTAAAGGTTTTTGTCACCGAGTCGCGCCCGCGGGAACAGGGAGTGATTAGCGCCCGCAGTCTAAGCAAGGCGGGCATCAAGACGACATTGATAGTCGATTCTGCTGCGCGGTTCTTCATGAAGGATGTGGACAAGGTGATAGTCGGCGCCGACAGCATTGCGGCGAACGGCGCGGTCGTCAACAAAATCGGCACAGCCCCGCTGGCGCTCGCTGCCCACGAGGCGAGAGTCGTGGTTTTAGTCGCCGCGGAGAGCTACAAGTTTCATCCTCAGACCTTAGTTGGAGAGCTGGTCGAGATTGAGGAGCGGGACCCCAAGGAGATTCTAGGTGCCAAGAAGCTCAGTGGCGTGGAAATTAGAAATCCAGCTTTTGATGTCACTCCGCCCGAGTACATCGACCTCATTATAACAGAGCGTGGCATAATCCCTCCCCAGGCCGCTTACACGGTTCTACAGGAACAGTTCGAGTGGAAGCCCGGCGAGGAGACCTTGCGAGGAAGTTGAAAAATCGAAAAAACCATGGCGAAACGGTAATTATTAAGCCCCCTGCGCCAAAACCGCAATTTCGTTATGGAGGGTTAGAAGTTGCAGGATTCCATCTCAGAGCAGAAGGTGTTGATTTTTGATCCGGAGCGCTGCACAGGTTGCCGCTACTGCGAGGTAGCATGTGCCTTCAAACACTACGGCGTTACCAGCCCGGAGAAGTCCCACATCCGAATCTTTGTCGACGAGCAGCGGATGAAGATAGAGGCGTCGAACTGCCAGCACTGCGAAGAGTCGGTCTGCGCGGCATCATGCCCAGAGGACGCGATTACCAAAGATGAGGGCACTGGGTGGGTGATATTGAATTCGATGAAGTGTATCGGCTGCAAGTCGTGTGTCCTAGCATGCCCGCTCTCCTGTCCATGGTTCGACGAGGAGCATCACATCGCTGCTAAATGCGACTTCTGCGACGGAGACCCGGTGTGTGCGAAGTACTGTTCGCCCCAAGCAATAAGGGTAGGCACTCGTGCGGAGGCGCTTGAAGTCAATCGGCGGCAGTACCAAAAGGAGGCGCAGAAATGACTGAGAATGAGATTATCAAACTCCTAAAAGATGAATTAGGAGAAAGCGTGCTCTCTTCATCCACTCCACGCAAGCGGAAGGTGCTAGCAACGGTTGAGCCCACAGCGCTTCGAAAGGCTGTTGAAGTGCTAATCAGGGGGCGCTTTAGATTTGTTACCCTGGCTGCGGCGGATCTGGGTTTGGATATCCAGCTTCTTTACCATCTCGACCTGAGGGGGGAACTTGTCGTGCTTCGGGTGCTGGTCGCTAAAGAGAAACCCGAGGTGGATAGCGTGGCTGATTTGACTCCGGCAGCTGAATGGGCAGAGAGAGAAGCCGCGGAACTCGTCGGTGTGAGCTTCAAAGAGCACCCGGCGCCGAAGCATCTGGTATTGCCGGAAGAGTGGCCAGCCGATAAATCTCCGTTGTCCAAGCCGTTCAAAACAAAATTACCGGAGCGATTCAGGCCCGTGGCGGAGTCCGTGGTATCGGTCGGCACGACGGCGGCGATAACGCCACTAATGCGGCGCAGGCGACGAGAAGCCGGGCTACCCGAGCAACCGCCGACAAGCTATGCAAGCGATTCCTCGCTGAAGGAAGTACAAGAATTGGTGAGGCGATCTGGCTTTGATAAGAGGGCGGGTTACGATTGGGAGAAAAAGCGATTGAGGGGTAAGAAATGAAGAAGTACTCTCTGTTCCTCGGCTGTATGATTCCTCAACGAATTCCGAGCATGGAAATCGCAGCGAGGAAGGTATTTGAGCGCGCCGGAGTTGAGATAGCCGACTTGGATGGTTATACTTGCTGCCCGGACCCGACAGTGGCGCGCCTGATGGACGAGAGGCTGGCGCTCTCCTACTCGGCGAGAAACCTAGCGCTGGCGGAGCGGCAGAACCATGACATGACAGTGCTCTGCAATGGCTGCTATGAAACTCTCTCAGAGGCGAATGATATCCTAAAGCGAGATGCAGAGACTCGGCAGGAGATAAACGAACTACTTGCGCCTACCGGGAACAAGTTTGAGGGCAAGGTAAATGTCAGGCACGTTGTGGAGGTGCTTTACGAGGATGTCGGCATCGAGCGGATCAAGGAACTCGTGAAGCGTCCGCTAAAACTGAAACTGGCGGTTCACCCCGGCTGCCATCTCTTCAGGGAGGCCGACGGAGGAGACATCTGGAGGAAGCCGAAGCAGCTCGAGGAGCTTACCCTCGCGACGGGCGCCGAGGTTGTTCACTGCAAGCTCGATCGGCTCTGCTGTGGCTTTCCGACCATGCAGGCCGACGAGGAACTCGCGCTGAAGGGCACCCTGAAACCAAAGCTGGAGTGCTACCAGCACGCTGGGATCGATGGCATAGTAGTTTGTTGCCCCATGTGTGCGGTCCAGTTCGAAACCGGGCAAGTGTTGCTTCGTAGGTACGGTGCCAAGTTTAACATCCCCTGCCTGCACGTGGTGGAGTTGCTGGCGATAGCGTTTGGAGTCCCGACAGAGGAACTGGCTCTGGGATTCCACCGGAGCCCTGTGACCCAACTGGCGCAGAGGGTGACGTGAAATGACAAAGAAAGTGGTAATAGGGCCGTATCACCCCGCGCTCATCGAGCCGGAGGTGTACGAGGTCACGGTAAGGGGCGACAAGATCGTTGACGTTGAGGTAGAGCAGGGCTACACTCATAGGGGCATAGAAAAGCTGATGGAGACGAAGACATTCCGCCAGAACGTTCTGGTGTGCGAACGAATCTGCGGGTTCTGCTCACATTCACACACGACGTGCTACTGCCAGACAGTCGAGGAACTCTTCGGCGCGGAGGTTCCAGAGAGAGCGAGCTACATCCGCACGTTGATATTCGAGCTGGAGCGGTTACACAGCCACTACCTCTGGCTGGCTCTCCTCTTCCACACACTGGGCGATGGGCGGCAGTTCGTCAAAATCGTCGATACGCGTGAGAGGATCATGGATATCTTCGAGCAGCTGTGTGGAAACCGGGTCAACTACGCGGTAAACGCGATAGGCGGAGTCAGACAAGACCTGACGAAGTCCGCCGCAGATCCCGTTGGGAAGTTGTTGGATGGATTGGAGAGCCTCTCTGAGGAAGTAACCCAAGCGATGAAGACGGTGGTGCCAAAGATTTCAGATATTGGCCCCCTGCCGAGCGAGAGGGCAAGGGCCTTTGGTGTCGTGGGTCCGGTCTTGCGGGCATCTAACGTGGAGAGTGATATCCGGCGAGAAGATCCGTATGCTGCCTACGGTGAGATAGACTTTGAGGTGATCACCGAGGACGGTTGTGACGTGCTAGCGAGGGCACAGGTGAGAGCGAGGGAGACCTACGAGAGTATCAGGATAGTCCGCCAGATTCTTGAGAACTTGCCCGGTGGGGAGACCAAGGCTGAGGTCGGCAATCCACCTGAAGGGGAGGAAACCAGCAGGGTGGAGGCGCCGCGGGGAGAACTCGTCTACTACATCAGTTCTAACGGAACCAACATCCCGGAGAGGGTCAAGGTGAGGACTCCAACTTACATGAACGAGCGCGTAGCAGCGGAGATACTTCGCGAGCAGAAGCTGGGTGACCTCCCGGTGATCCTGGAGAGCCTCGACCGGTGCATCTCCTGCACAAATAGGGTAACGGTCATCGACGAACGGACAGGTGGGAAGCGCCGCGTGGACCTGACCGAACTCAAGCGGGGGAGAGCATGAAGGAGATCAACATCTATCGACTCGACGTTGGTTCATGCAACGGATGCGACATCGAGATTTTCAGCGCCATCGCATCTAGATTCGGCATGAAAGAATTGGGAGCAAAGATAGTTGATGATCCAGGCGAGGCAAATGTGCTCCTAGTCACCGGAGTGCCGACAGTTAAAATGCAAAAGGTGCTCAAGCAAGTGCGGGGCAAGTTGAAGGATCCTGGGTTAGTCATCGCAGTTGGCGCTTGCGCTCTCGCTGGCGAGGCGTTCGAGGGCTCGTACAGCGTCGATGGGATGGTCGACGAGGTGGTCGATGTCAATGTTTACGTCCCAGGGTGCCCACCCAGCCCGCAGGCTATAGTCGGGGCACTCTCTAAGGCCCTGGGTACTGAGCCGAAGGCTGCCGAGGTGCCACAAGGATTTAGGGGATTTCCCCAGGTGGACGCGGAAAAGTGCACCGCCTGCGGCGCCTGCGTGCGGGTTTGCCCAACGAGCGCGATAGAGCTGGCGGAGCAGGGGGGCAACAGGGTCGTGAAATTCATTTACGAGAAATGCGTCTCATGCGCCATCTGTGAGGAAGCGTGCCCGGAGGACGCTATAGAACTGCCCCCCGAGCGCCCTCCCGCGACCTCGGACAGGAAGGCAATCGGAACCAGCGCGGAGGTTCGCCTAGCGAAGTGTGAAGGGTGCGGGGCCCTCTTCGCTCCCGAACGGCAGCTCGAGAGCGTGTTGGAGAGAATCGTGAGCGACGTGAAGGAGTATGAAAAGCTCCGCGACAGCTTGAGGCGGGCGATGGCGCTGTGCCCGAAGTGCCGAGCTAGCGTGCCGCGCGCAGAAGAGGCAAAAACCTTGCTATCACAGCTGAATGATGAAGTCACCGAGTTGAAGGGTTAGTTTTATGAGCGCGTTGTATCTTATAGTTGCGAGTGATTTGCGAATGAGAAATGGGGGGTAACGCGATGGGTGAAATGAAGAAGAGCATAGAGGATTTCCAAGCGACCATGAAGGTTCTCTCAAAGAAAAACAGGGAGACAATGCGTAACTTCAATGCATTCATGGGCTCAGTTCTAGAGAAGAGGGTTCTCGACACCAAAACCAAGGAGTTAATCGCCCTGGGGACCGCGATAACCGCGAGGTGTAGATACTGCATTGGAATTCACGTCAAGACGGCGCTCGCCGCGGGCGCTACTAGAGACGAGATATTGGAGGCCGCCACGGTGGCAATCTTGATGGGTGGAGGTCCGGCGCTGACCTACGTGACGGAGGTCAGGAAGGCTCTGGAAGAGTTTGAGGCCAAATAATCTACCGAACGGAGGTGAAAATCTTGGCTGGAGCTTACATCCTGGTAAAGACATCGGTCGGAAAGATGCGGGAAGTGTGCGAAAAGCTCGAAGGTCTAAAAAATGTTCAAAGCGCGCACATGGTCACTGGCCCCTACGACATCGTGGCATTCGCTGAGGCCAAGGAGGTCTCGACGGTCATAGGTACTCTTATGGACGAGGTCCGCAAGATAGACGGGGTTCAGGACACCACTACCTGCATTCTCATTTAGTAAGTTTTTCCTCTTGACACCGGCCCCTCTGCTGACGTGCCCTGTGGGTGCTGGTTGGTGCACTAAAAAGTTTTGAAGCGGAAGAACGGGGCTACCCCTCGAGCTTGTAGACTGCGTCGTTTTCCCTGACCCGGTCTTGGACCTTCAGACCGATCGATTTTCCGGCCTCGGCCTTCTCCACGTTCTCGTGTTCAATCTGCATCGAGTTGACGGTCTCCTGCAGGTTGGTCGTGGCGCCCTCGATTGAAATCTTGTCGCCTACCTTGAGTTCATCGCTCAGCTCTATCACGGCAACCCCTATTTTAGTGAAGTAGTGGGCCACCTTCCCGATTTCCTTCTTCTCGACTGGCTTTTCCTCCTCCATCAGATCACCAAATAACGATGGGTCACCTTTAATTTATGCTTTTGCTTAGCTTATTTGGGTGTACCCTTGGAGCGAGCGAAAGCGGTTTCACAAACGTTTGATGAGTTTTGCGATGAATACGACGCTTGGTACTCCGCCGAAGAGGGCGAGCTGATAGGGAAGTCCGAGCTGTGGGCAATCAAAAAACTTTTGCCGAAGGGCAAGGGGCTGGAGGTCGGCGTGGGCGGTGGTTTCTTCGCTTCCCGGCTGGGCGTGGGGTTTGGCGTAGATCCTGGCGAGAGCTGTCTGAGGAAGGCGCGCTCGAGAGGTGTGGAAGTGGCCCTAGGCGCTGGCGAGAGTCTCCCCTTCAGAGAGAATTCGCTAGACTTCGTGCTATACTCAGTGGCCCTGTGTTTTCTGACGGACCCTAGCGCGGCTCTCGAAGAAGCGCGGCGAGTCCTAAAGCCACGTGGGAAAGTAATCGCGTGTTTCATCCCGAGGGGCGGCCCTTGGGGAAAGTTCTACACTGAAAAGAAGGAGGAGGGACACAAGTTTTATAGGCACGCCCGCCTCCTCACGCCCGACGAGGTGGAGGGCTTGCTCGAACAAGCGGGCTTCAGGGTCGAGAGTGTCTGGAGTACCTTGTTTCAGGGCCCGGAGGGCGTTTCGAGGGTGGAAGCTCCAGTCGAAGGCAAGCACGAGTTGGCTGGATTTTGCTGTATCAGGGCTGAAAAAGTGTGAGACGAATAACACGCGCAGCGGCCGGATTTCATTTCTGCAGGAACTCTAATGCGGAGCCGCATTCTTTACGCACTTGTTTCGAACCACCGCGTACCACGATCCATCCAACCGCCCCTTGCTTCGGCGAGTGAGATGCTATGCTCAGGTCGTGGCAGACTTCTACACCAGCATCGCGGGCTACTTTCTCGTTGGTCACCCGGACCCGTCGAATCTTGGCGGACCCCCTGGCGAGCTTATTCGCCCGGGCAGCGACGAATTTTGCGTCCTTCTTTCTCTCGTACAACCTTACAGCCATCTCTGTTGCCCCGCCCCCGGTTTACTTTGCGATTTCTCCTACCCGATTATCTTCTTGAGCTTCCACTCAATATGCTCCTTGGGAACTGCGCCGATTATCCTATCCACGAATTTGCCATTCTTGAAGAAGAGCAAGGTCGGGATGGCTGTCACATTATACTTCACTGCAATTGCCGGGCTTTCATCGGTGTTCAGCTTTCCGAATACCACTCTCCCGGCGTAGTCTTTCGCCAACTCCTCGATGATTGGCTCGATTATCTTGCAGGGCGGGCACCACTCTGACCAGAGGTCCACCACCAATACCGGGTTTTCCTCTACTGTTGATTTGAAGTTCGCCTCGCTGAGTTTAATCGGAAATTTAGGAGCTCTGAATTTCTCTGAATATTTCTCCTTTAGCTCCTTCATCTTTTTCTCTCGAATTTCGTCGAGTTCTGCCAAGCTACCAGCCACCATAACCTAACGTGACTTTGCCTTTACGGTTTTTCGTCGGCGCTCCCCTTTCCTCACGAAGAGGAGGGGGAAAACGATGTCGCTCAGACAGCAGGGAATCCACACCGCCACGAAGATTATCAGGAAGATGAGCGGCAGCAGTGGTACCCAATTTGCAGGCGCCCCCCACGTTGTGAGGTAAAATAGAGATGCGTAGGTGCTCAGCAGTATGTGCCCGGCGTGCGGAAACCTCGTCCAAGGCCGAAGCAGTCCAATCCCGATGCCAGCGAGCGCAGAGAGGGCTATGAGCCAAGGGTGCTCGATTAAACATACGTGAAGGGTTATGGGAACTCTGAGTAGTGCTCCCCCAAGGTAAGGAAAAACTATGTCGCTCATTGAGCATATTGCGACCGAACCGACGAATCCAATCCCTACCGCCGCAGCAATGTTTCCCCCATACCGCCTGTACATGGCTGTGGTCACGAGCGCGCTCAACACGATGTGAATGGGGTGCAGAACGTGGAAAGTCGTGTGGGAAGTTTCGTGGGAAAGTCCAACGAAGACCACGATGCTCATGATGATTATGCCGGTAAGGGCTCCGATAGCGGTGAATGGGGCATGCCGCTTGAGCTCGTATGCGATTCGCTTCAGCGGGCTCAATCAGTTCACCCCATCGTTTGTTTTTTCTTGCACTTAGGGTCGCTGAAGATTGTCTTCTCACATGGACAGATTTCCGGATGTCCGTAGGCCCGACAGATGGCGTTGATGAGGTCCCTTGAGGTGTGGTAATCCAGTTTGGAAGCCTCTTCGCAGGCCCTCTGGGGGTCGTAGTTCAGGAGATCCGTGAGGAGGATTTCTAGGATCCTGTGCTTCCTCAGAAGTTTCTGGGCTTCCGCAATGCCGCCCCTCGTCAGCTCGACTCCGTGGTAACGTTTGTGTCGAAGGAGGTTCTTCTCGGCTAGGTTTTGAATTACTTCGGTCGCGGTGGCCGGCCGAACTCCGAGAGATTTTGCTATGGCTGTGGTCCCAACCTTGCCGGGGCCTTCGCGTTGTTCCCTGTAGACCAGCTTCAGATACTTGGCCTCGTTCTCGGTTACTTTTAGTTCGACACTCATAGTCCACTCTCGTTTAGAATTTTAGGGTTTCCCTAACATTTAAAAGTGTTTATGAATATGTATTCGTCACCGGTGATGGAATGGTTAAAGTGAAAATTGATAGGGAGACGTGCATCGGGTGCGGGATTTGCACAGTAAACTGCGGCGAAGTTTTTGAACTCGGGAGCGGCGGTAAGGCCGGTATAAAGGTGAAGTACCAATCAGGAGACGGCTCCGAGGGGGACGTTCCAGCTGATGTCGATTGCATAGATTCCGCAGTAGAAGGTTGTCCAATGAACGCGATCTCTAAAGGGTAAGAAGCCGCGTGTTCCTTATCCATAGTCGTGTCCTAATCGGAGGCTTCAGCCCTGGTTGGGTGGTCTACCCCCCATGGCGCGTGTCTCAATCAAACTGGGAGTTGATACGGGAAATAAGCTAATCCCCATTGAACACCAAAAAATCTCAAGTGTTTGGGGGGCTTGTGAGAATGATGAAGAGAAAATTAAATAAGATACTAAATAAGATGCGCGCGCGTTCCTTGTGGGTTATCAACTACTTTACCGCATGTGGTTTCATAGAACTGTTTCCCTGGGTAGGATCTGGCTACGATATGGAGAGGTTTGGAATCTTAGCGAAGAGTAGCCCAAGGCACGCTGACGTTCTTATTGTAGCAGGGTACGTGACAAAAAAGGCTGCCTCTCGTATAAAAAGGATTTACGAACAAATGCCGTCCCCTAAGTACGTCATGGCACTTGGGAGTTGTCCCATGACCGGAGGAATGTATTGGGACTCCTACTCTACTGTAAAGCACATAGACGAGTACATCCCAGTTGACATTTGGATTCTCGGTTGCCCGCCTAAGCCGGAAAATATAGGTCACGGGATAGTGATGGCCATGAAGCATATAGAAAAGGGATTCGAGGGTCACTAAGATGAACGACCAGATTGCCTCATCCCTCAGATCTATATTTCGGGATATAACCTCTATCGTGTCCTCGGAAGATAAAATCTCATTGTCAACAAAGAGGGGAGAATTCCACGAGATTCTATCCTACCTTAAGGATGCAGGGTTTGATCACCTCTCGGATATCACGTGTGTCGATTACATCGGTGAGAAAGAATTTGAGGTGATTTACCATCTCTGGTCGCATGCAAAAAAACATAGGGCTGATGTAAAGGTCAGGATCTCGAGAAGATCCCCTTCGATAAAATCAGTTTTCAATCTGTGGGCAGGGGCTCAAATGCACGAGAGGGAAAATCACGAGTTATTTGGCATAAAATTTAAGGGGAATCCAGATCTCTCACCCCTTTTTCTCGAGGATTGGGAAGAAATTCCTCCCCTTAGAAAGAATTTTGACACCCGCAAATACGTCAGAAGGGAGTATTATGGGAAAAAGTAGTGGGCAAGGAAGAGAGACAATTTTCACTGTGCCTTTCGGCCCCCAACACCCAGCTTCAGGCCATTTCCGCGCCGCCGTCAGGTGCGCCGGTGAAGAGGTAATCGAGCTGACGCCATACCCTGGGTACCTCCACAGGGGCATGGAGAAGCTGATGGAGTACAGGACTCACGAGCAGAATGCCGTGTTTGTCAATAGGTTGTGCGTTTTGGAGCCTTACTCGTATGAGTTGGGGTACGCAAACGTGACCGAAATGGTCGTTGGAGTCGAAGCACCAGAAAGAGCGAGATTTATACGGACTATTATGGCGGAGCTCGGAAGGATCCTGAGCCATGTAACGTGGGTTGGGATCATGTCGATGGCCCTAGGTTTTGAGACCGCGAATAGGATCGCCTGGGGGGATAGGGAAAAAATCCTGCGCCTAATCGAGATGGTGTCCGGGGGCAGGATATACCCGTGCCACCTCACCCCGGGAGGTGTCAGAAGGGACCTTCGTGTTGAGCTTCAGGCAAAAATATTGAATGTGCTCGATTATTTTGAAAAGCAGCTAGATTTTTACGATGATTTATTTTTCAACAACTCCGTAGTCATCGAAAGAACTAGGGGCATAGGCGTGCTTGATGCCGAAAAGGGAATTGATCTCGGTGTCACGGGGCCCAACCTGAGAGCATGCGGGGTAAAATCCGACGTGAGGAAGGATGAGCCCTACGATGCCTACCCGGAAGCGGACTTTAAGATTGTAACTAGGGAGGAGGGGGACTCCTACGCTAGGGCCCTATGCAGGAGGGGAGAAATCGCCGAGAGCATCTCGATTATCAGGCAGTTAATAAAAAAAATGGCAGCGGGAAAAATAAGGGAGCGATTGCCAAAAGATATCTCTGAAGGCGATGCCTATTTCTGCTTTGAGGCGGCCAGGGGGGAGGCGTGTTTTTACATGGTAAGCAAGGGGGGCAACAAACCGTATCGAGTGAAGGTCAGAGGTCCAAGTTTTCTCCACACGTTAATGGCGTTCCCGCACTTAGCTAGGGGAGCGCAGTTAGCTGACATTCCCGCGATATATTGGAGTTTAGACCCTTGTCCAACCGATATGGATAGGTGATTAAAATGAATCTGCTTAGACCCATCAAAGGTTTGCTTAAACCCGCTAAAGTGATTCTCAGAACTATTTTTAAAAGGCCGATGACCCTGAAATTTCCTCGCGAGTCTCTAGAACCCGTCAAAGATTACAGAGGGAGACACTTCTTGCATCTGGAGAGATGCATAGGCTGTGGGCTCTGCTCGATGGTTTGCCCTAACGAGGCAATTGAGATGGTAAAATTTGACAGCAAGAGGTATCCGCAGGTGCACCTGGGGAAGTGCTGTTTTTGTAGTCTCTGCGCTGAGAAGTGTCCGACTAAAGCACTCACGATGACTTCGGAGGCCATGATTTCCATCACTGACAAATCATCCGCAGTTTACGGGCCTGAAAAGCTAAGTCAGCTTGGGGATGACAAAAGATGGCTTTAAGTGGTTCAGTAGGTCTTCGGCCCCCACGAAAACCTTAAAAGGGTTATGAATATATATTCATTATCGAGGTGATGAGAAAATGCCCTGGGGAGGACGCGGTGGAGGGAGAGGCTTCGGCAGAGGATTTGGATACTTCGGCGGAGGCGCTTGGCCAGCGTTTGGCTGGGGCAGAGGATCCTGGGGCTGGCCCGGAAACCCATACCCATTCTGCAGGCAGTTCCCCTGGCTGCCCAGATGGTGGTGGTCTGGGATGTACGGCCCGATAGGTCCGTCAACTACAATGCCCACATCATATCCGCAGTACGGCACGCCCTATGGGTATCCCCAATATCCATACCCGACGAGCTATGGGACTTGGTAGGAGGTGAATGAGTGACGAGAGGAGTTCCGAGACGAGATGGTTCTGGCCGAGGCCGCAGGGCAAACCGTGGCCGCGGCGGATGCAGTAAGACGCGAAGTACAGGAAGAGGACGAAACAGGAGGTGAAAAAAGTGGGACACGGACACAGGAACATGTTCTATCTGACCGGATTGCCGGGATGGATTAGATTCGGTTACAGTCCTGGCTGGGGCGGTCTACCACCAATGGCGCAGTACCTCAGTCAGACGGGACAGATACCGCAGGCGATAAGCTGGTTCCAACAGCAGGCGCCAGCGCTAGCTTCTATGCAGGCGCCCATGCCAACCCAACCCAGCGGAGGACCGATGCAGCAGCCCACACCGACACCTATGGGCGCGCAGCCGATGCAGATGCCGGGGGATCAGGAGCTCCAGATGCTGGAGGGCCAGGCCACGGCGCTCGATAACCAGCTGAAGCAGATCAGGGAAAGAATAAATCAGTTGAGAGGGCAGAAGTAAAGGCTGTGGTAATCTATGAAAATAGCTGTAGCAACTACGCAAGGTGGGCTAGATGATATGGTCTCACCAGTGTTCGGCAGATGTCAGACCTTCACCATAGTGGAGGTCGATGGAAATCAGATCAAAGGTGCAAATGTGGTCCAGAACCAGTACGCGACCGCGATGGGCGGAGCGGGCATTCAGGCCGGTGGGTTCATCGCAAACCAGGGAGCGAAGGCAGCGATCGCAGGGAACTTTGGACCAAACGTGGCGGCAGTCCTGGGCCAGTCGGGTGTAGAGATGGTCCCGGCATCTGGAATGAAAGTGAAGGACGCGGTGCAGAAGTATCTGAACAAGGAGCTCTCGTCCGTTTCCCAGGCGACCGCCCCCGCGTTTAAGGGCATGGGCGGCGGTGCTGGAATGGGATTGGGCAGAGGCATGGGCGGCGGAATGGGCCGAGGTATGGGGATGGGTAGAGGCATGATGCAGCAACCGATGCAACAGCCTACGGCTTGGACGGGACCGACCATGCAGCCCGCGCAGGCGTCGAATGAACAGCAGATTCAGGCGTTAGAGAATCAGGCGAAAATGCTTGAGGGCCAGCTGAAGCAGATTCAAGACAGGTTAAAGGAACTAAAGAAGAAATGAGACTCTTAACCCTTAGGACAACTCCCGGGCCAAAAAAGTAAACAGTTATAATCAGAGAATAGGCAGCACGTGTCTCTCAGGAGTCATTGTAAGATGTCCCCAAGACGAAGAAGGCGCAGGAGGGTCGGGTTCGAGCCGGGTTTCACTCTCTTTGGCCCCAGGGGACCAGTGGGGCCGATGGGAGAAGTAGTGCTCACAGTGGATGAGTTCGAGGCGATAAGGTTGAAGGACATCGAAGGGCTTGCACAGGAAGATGCAGCTAAGAGGATGGGCATCTCGCAGCCGACCTTCCATAGGATTTTGGTGTCCGCTAGGGGAAAAATCGCGGATGCCCTGATGAATGGCAAGGCCATTAGGATCGGCGGCGGCGATTACAGGATGGTTGCGAGAGGGGCCGGAGGACGCGGGGGAGGGCGCGGTGGCCCTCTCAGATAAAGATTGGTAGATGAAATGGAGAAGGTTAAATTCGAGCCGGAAAAGGAAATTGCCCGAAGGCTGGAGAATGTTGAGCATAAAGTCGCGGTGATGAGCGGCAAGGGTGGCGTGGGGAAGAGCACGGTCGCGGCGAACCTTGCGTTAGCCTTGGCGACAAGGGGATCAAAGACGGGTCTGCTCGACTGCGACATGCACGGGCCGAGTATCCCAAAGATTGTGGGGATTGAGGACGAGAGGCCGACCGGGACAGATTCTGGCATAAACCCAATTCTCGCGGAAGCGGGGCTGAAGGTGATGTCTCTCGGACTTATGCTCCCAGAAAGCGACTCCCCTGTCGTGTGGCGGGGGCCCCTTAAGTCCAGAGCCATCGCACAGTTCCTAAGCGATGTGAAGTGGGGGAATCTGGACTATCTGGTCGTGGATCTGCCACCTGGGACAGGCGATGAGCCCCTGAGCATAGCCCAGCTAATCCCGGATCC
>CAZKSL010000005.1:0-16976 GCA_964555495.1 Hadarchaeota archaeon (SeqCode) | reverse complement strand
CAACACCGGATAGCTCTCGAGCACTATACGCTTGAACCTGTAAACCGTCATATCATCCACCCCACGAGGAGAACCGCCGCGTATATGGACAGAACGGTGATGAAGTCACCGATCGTGGCCATGATTGGGCTCGTAATATTGTCAGGATCCAACCCGCGCTTGAAAGCTGCTACTGCGACGAAAACCGTTAAGACTATGATAATGACGCTGGAGAGGAGCCCTGCAATCAGTGCTATCGCGACAAATGCCCACAGTCCTATGTGCTCGATCCCCATCATAGCCGT
Source organism: Hadarchaeota archaeon (SeqCode) (assembly GCA_964555495.1). GTDB lineage: Archaea > Hadarchaeota > Hadarchaeia > Hadarchaeales > JAGGTB01 > CAZKSL01. Next base: position 16,692 of record CAZKSL010000005.1, on the reverse strand, counting down.
CACGAAGAAAGCAAGTACGCCCACGCTGAGGGAGACTAAAAATGTCAGAAAGACCGACGATAGCACATTCGTTCTCAGCTCGGGGTTCATTAAAAATCGCGGCTCAATCACTCCCCCGTGCAGCGCGCTTCCGAGGCGCGATGCCAGAGCGCCACTTATGTTTCCCCTGAGGGCTAGGAGGGGGGGGATCATTACCATCAGGCCCGGGAGGAGGGTGAAATCGCCCTCCATGCCGCCAAGAACCGCGCCCGCCCCAATCTGGATAAGTGCCGCGAGCAGAAGTATGGGGAGCGCCTGACGCATAATCCCCTTGGCCGTCGCCTCAACCATCTCAACCCCCAGGGGGAGTTGAGCGGCTTTCTATTTTATGGTATTCTAATTTTCGTCGCGGTGATGTCTCCAAGCATTGCCTCGCAGAGGGCGCTGACCAAAAAATGGTGCGGGGGGAGGGATTTGAACCCGCGAACCCCTTCGGGACCGGATCTTGAGTCCGGCGCCTATAGCCGGCCCTCAGGGCCTTTGACCAGACTTGGCTACCCCCGCAAGATATAGTTCTCAAACCTGCAGGTATTAAAACATCTGCAGTTGCTCGCTGGCTCCGCGTAGTGATTTAAGGAAACGAAGGGCCATTAAGACCGGATGCGTATGTCACCATTCGAGCCGCGCCGCGCCTTTGAACACCTCGACAAGCTCGCCTACGAAATCGGCCCGCGCCTAGCCGGGACTCGGGGGGAGCACCAGGCCGCAGATTATATCCAGCGCCAGTTCAAGTCCATGGGACTCAAGACGAATGTTCAGGAGTTCAAGTTCGCAAATCGGGTTTCGCGGATGCGCGTCGCCGCGGTCCTGCTGGCCGGAGCATTCATCGCCTCGCCCTTCCTCCCGCCGATGCTGGCCCTCGCCCCCTCGGCCGCAGTCCTCGCCGCGGTTCTTGGATTACCTCGTCTGATGCCAAAGCGTCAAAGCGCGAATGTAATCGGGACCCTAAGACCTGAAAAGGCAAAGAGACGGCTGTTTGTGACGGCACACTACGACTCCGCCAACTGTACCCGGGACCGGCGCCTCACAATCTTCGTGAGGTTCACGCTGATACCTGTGACCGTCGCGTTCATCAGCCTACTCCTCCTGCGCTCTCTGGGGGTGCTCCCAGCTTGGCCGATCGCGTGGCTCGGGTTAGCCGTGATTTTCCTCCCGACCTGCGCGGCCATGTTCGTAGCACTCAGGGGGCGGGTGGCCCCTGGAGCGAATGACAACGCCTCGGGAGTGGCGGTGATGCTTGAGACCGCGAGAGCTGCCTCGGAGAGCCCGCCTAACGATGTGGAGCTCGGGTTCGTGGCATTCGGGGCTGAAGAGCAGGGGCTAATAGGCTCAAAGAAGTTCTCCTCCGAAATTGAATCAGACCAGGTGGCAGTGCTCAACCTCGATACTCTCGGAACTGGATCGCGCCTTTTTGTCGTTGAGGGCAACGGAATTGCCCGTAAACGTAGGACATCGGGCGAACCCACCGAGGCGCTCAGAGAAGCCGGGCGACACGTGGGGCTCAAGATAAAGTCGATGTGGACGCCGCTCGCCGGTCACGATCATATTCCGCTCGTGCGTAAAAAGATTCCAGCTACGACTCTGACCGCGGGAAAACTCGGGAGAAACAGGTTCGACCAATTCGTCGAGAGGGCGTTTGGAATCCCCAATGCTCAGACGCGGCAGTATCAATACCTCCATACGCTCGATGACACCCCGGAGCGGATTGAACTTGGGAATATCGGGAAGGCCGGAAAGGTTGTACTAGAGTTCATCAAAGCTCGGAGTGAGGTTGAAGACTAATCAAAGGAGGTGATGCGCTGAAAATCGGACTAATGTCAGACACCCACGATCGACTCGACGCGGTGGAAAAAGCCGTGAAGTTCTTCAACGACAGCGGGGTCGAGCACGTCCTGCATGCTGGCGATCTAGTTTCACCCTTCGTCGCGCCGAAGTTCGGGGGGCTGAAGGCGAAGCTGCACTACGTCTGGGGCAATAACGAGGGCGACCGGGAGCACACCCGCACCAAGTTTGGGGAGCTAGGAATCGAGCCGCTCGGGGAGTTTGCCTCTCTCGAACTCGGAGGGCGGAGGATAGCGTTGCTTCACGGGAAGAGCGAAGCTGTGGTTGAGGCTTTGGCCAAGTCGGGACTCTACGAAGTCGTGGTCCGGGGCCATACCCACCAGGCAGGCGTGAAGGAAGAACCGTTAGTCATCAACCCAGGAGAAGTCTGTGGCTACCTAAGTGGACGCCAGACAGTCGCAGTGCTGGATTTGGAAGCGCTGAAAGCTGAAATCGTAGAAATCTAGGGGCTGAAAACCATTTTAGTAATAAGGTCCTCTAATTTGCGTAGGTGCACGTAATTGATCAGCCCTATTCTGATCGCTGCGCTGGTTGCGGGGTTCTACGTCGGGTGGAACATCGGATCCAACGACGCCGCCAACGCTATGGGCACGGCGGTCGGCGGAGGCATCCTGACTTATCGTCGGGCCGTCGCCATATTAGTCATCTTCGTCGTTTTGGGCGCTGTCCTAGAGGGTTGGAAGGTTATGGGGACGGTTGGCGAAGACATCGTGGTTGCTCCCGCTGGGAGCGATAACCCCCTCGCTGAGATCCCGATAATAGCTGTGGTCGCCCTCATAGCAGCTGGCATGTGGGTTACTATCGCGTCGACCTTCGGCTTTCCGGTTTCGACCTCCCAATCAATGATAGGGGCAGTTATGGGTGCTGGGCTCCTAATTTCGTTCTTGGGCCCCATCAATGGGGTCACCGCTAGTGTCAGATTCGGGAAACTCGGGGCAATCGGCCTATGCTGGATCCTAGCTCCAGTTGGTGCTGCCATCGCTGCATTTGCCTTATACAAACTTTTCAGCCCCGCGTTACGGCGGGTAAAAGATGTTACGACCCTCAACCGTGTTTTCGGCTTACTCGTCATCGTGGCTGGCGCCTTTACCGCATATACACTGGGCACCAACGACGTGGGGGCCTCCACCGGAGTTCTCTACGCAGTTTCGGGAGGTGGCACGATGTGGTCGGTGCAAACTATCGCGTTGCTCGGCGGAGTCGCGCTAGCCGTTGGGGCACTCACCTATAGTTGGAGGGTGATGCGGACAGTGGGATCGGGGATAACGCAGCTCGACGCGGTTACTGCATGCGCAGCTCAGCTCGGCGCGGCCATCACAGTATGGAGTTTTAACCAGTTTGGAATTCCCGTATCTACCTCACAGGCGATAGTGGGGGGCATTATCGGTGTAGGGCTCGTAAAGGGCGCCGCGGCGGTGAGCAAGCGAAACATCGGCAAGATAGGTATCACTTGGGTCCTTACTCCGGTGGTGGCAGCGGCAATGGCCTTCTTCTTTGGGTGGCTGGCAATAGGGGTGTTGTAAGATGAAGCTATGGCAAGTGGCATATGTCATCGCAGTGCTCTCGGGCTTATTTGTGGGGGTGGTTACCTCCCCCTACCTAGCCGTCGTGTTTATCTGGGGCTTCATCATCATCGGCGAATTCCTACACTACTGGGCAGAGAGTAGGAAATTTGAAGAAGAAGTTGAGGAAAAAGTTGAGGAAGCTGAAGAGCGCGCTGAGGCTACGCCTTGAAAGAGTAGACCATAGCGGAGAGTATGTCTCCGGCGTCCTCGGCTGCGTTAGATATCTCACCTATGGCCTCGATCGTGTCCTTTATTTGCATCACGGTGACGGGGCATATCAACTTCTCATAACGATACAGTTCCTTTAGAAGTTCCTCTTCCATTATGTCCGACTCACGCTCAAACTTGTCAACCTCGATCGCCTTCTTGGCGGCCGCGTCCATGTCCTTGAGGAGGGTATCAATTGCCGTCTTCAGAGCGCGAGCGGTGTCAGCCGCTTTCCCCGCGAGCTCTACGAGCCCGATTCTGATGGCTCGGGCCCCCTTCTTTTTCTTTTCCGCCTTTGTAAGAACCTCAAAAATTCTGGGTCTGAGCCTGATTCCTCGAATAGCATCCTCAGCCATATCGGCCACGTCGTCGAGCCTCTCGCTTAACCTTGCCAGCTCACCTCGGATAGCAGGGAGGAAGGCACCGGCACCGAGTTCAGTCTCGAACTTCACGCGCGTCCTATCCGCCTTCGTCTCTAGCTGGTCAACTTCCCAAGCCAGCTTCTCACCCTTTTTGAACTTCTGCTCTGAGTAAGCCACAAAGGCCTCCTCAAACTTCTCGGCAGTTTGAGTAACAGCTGTCGCGTGCCTCTTGATAGTTTTAAACGCGGCCTTCTCTTTCTTGCCGCCCACCGGAAGGAGGCTTATCCCCAAGATGTGCAAAGATTTCACCATTACCGTGTGTCTATATGGGCTGGTCTTTTTAAGCGTTTTTAAAAATGATGACGCCTATAACACAACCGCCAACCCGGGTTGCAGAGTGATCTAATGGCATCAAAAAGGGGCCACTCCCTGAAGTTGGGAATCTTCCCGCTCTTCCTAGTCGGCATCATAATTGTTGGCGCGCTCATAATGGCCGTGGGCCTCGATGACATCATCCAAGTCTTGTCTCGGGCGGATCCGGCCATATACATTGTTGCCCTCCTCATCCAGACACTTGCGCTATTCATCTGGCTCATTAAGTGGAAACTAGTCACCCAAGCGATAGACCTAGACGTGAGCACCCGGCAAATGTTTCCAATCTTGCTGTCTGGGATTTTCGTCAACAATGTTATCCCCAGCGCCAGGATCGGTGGGGAACCGCTCCGAGCCTACATGTTCGCCCGGCTCGCCGATATCCCGACGGAGAAAGGTTTCGCGACTGTAGCTGCCGACCGCGTGATTGATGCGATACCCCTTCTGGGCATAATCGCGGTCGCCTTATCGATTGCCATATCCACGTGGCAACTGCCAATATTGATAATCGTCCTCCTCCTGTTGGCTGGAAGCGCGATCGCAATTGGCCTGTCTGCCTTCATCTATCTGTGTCTTAGACCGAAACTTGCGGAGCGCCTAGCGGGATGGTTAGTCTGGAAACTCCGGTGGATAGTTCGTCTGTTCGAGCCAGTCGACCACGTCCAGCGTAAGATAAAGACCTCCATCAGAAAATTCAGCCACGGGGTACTGAAGATTTTACGCAGAAAACGCTACGTCGCCCCCGCCCTAGCTCTCGGCACCGCATACTGGCTGCTATTCGTTGTGCGCATGTATGTGATCTTCCTCGCGCTGGGTCAGCCCATCTCTTTCGGAGCCGTGGGGATTGCAGTAGTCATCGGCTTGCTCCTGCAGGTTGTCCCCATACCGGGGGGCTTGGGTGTGGTTGAGGGCGCCTACGTCCTAATCTTCAGTGCAGCCGGCGTGCCTGCTGACGTGGCCCTCACCGCCGCCCTGCTTGATCGCTCCATATCATTCTGGTACATGGGGCTGATTAGCATGGTTGGGATATCTTGGTCAGGCATCAAGCTGTCACGTGTTCTCCGAGAAAAGGGGTTGGAAAGGAAAACTCGGTAGTTTAGCCCCTGGGCTCCCTGACCAAAGGGGAACCGCAGGCCTCACAGCGAGATGCTGGCGCGGGGTAAATGCGGCCGCACGCGGGGCACTTCATCCTCCACTTCAAAACTTTGGTTATACCCGGCATGGCGATTTTGCGGTAGGAAATTCCAAACAGGCTGGCTAGGTTCTGGATCGCGTAATCATCGGTTACCAGCTCAGGGTTCTTGTCCGCTTCGAGGAGGTCCAGCGCCAGCGCCAACAGCTTGATATCAGTGCCAGAGACCCTGTCCCCTGTCTCACCCACCTTTGCCTCGATCTTCGCCAGCGCGTCACCGGAAGGTTCCGCCACCCTAACTTTGCCGGCAGTCACTGCCGTTTCCAGCTCGAGCCTGGAGGATAGATCATGAGCCTCCTCAAGAACCTCGGGAACCGTCACCTGCTCGATATCTGCAAGCCCCGGGACAAGACCAGCGATCACGGCGGAGGTGTCCAAAACGTGAACCTTGCCGGGCACCTACAACTTCTCCTTTACCTTCTGGTAGAACTTGCCCCCCCACTCGAAGAATTTAGCCGGATTCTCAGAACGGTGAAAGAGTATCTTATCCTTGGAACTGGCCTCCTTCGTGAACTGCCCGTCAATGGTGACCTGCGCTTTTCGCTCCGGCCTGAGGAGCTTGACCTCAATGGTGCTAGACATGGGGAGGACTAAAGACGTCGCTCGCGGCTGATGAGTGTAGAGAGGAGTCATTATAAACGCCTCCAGCCTGGGGTCCAGTACCGGCCCTCCGGCAGCCATGTTGTAAGCTGTGCTGCCCGTGGGGGTGGCTATGATCACGCCGTCGCCCCGCGCGCCCTCCGTCACCTCGCCGTCAACCAACACCTCAAACGTCAGCATGCGGCTCGGACTGGCGACGCGAACGACTGCCTCGTTGAGTGCATCCGGCAAACGTTCGCCTGACACCTCGACTGCCAGCTTTGCGCGCTCCTTGAGTTGCAGTTCGCCCCCTATGAGTGCCTTCAATACCTTTTGAGCGTCCTTGGGGTCAACGTCCGTCAAGAACCCTGTCCCGCCCATATTGATGCCCAAGACGGGAATGTCGGGGGCCCTCTGTTGGACGTAAAGCACTGTGCCATCGCCGCCTATCGTCACGAGCGCATCCACTTTCATATCAGCCACCGAGACGCCTTTTTCGCCCAGCTCCCTCGCAACTCCGGGAGCTAGCACTACCTCTGCACCCGAGAGCCATCCGAGCACCTTCTTCGTGAGTTCTATCGCCTCGGGTAAATCAAAGCGCGAGACGACGCCGATTTTCACTTTTTCCACCCAAACCCTTGATGTCCGGCAAATTAATTAAAATAAGGGTTCTAGCGCCAAATTTTTAAAGAACTCGCCCGAAAGAGATGGAAGGTGTATAGATGGGCAGAGAAATGGTGGATATCGGAAAACTCAAAGAGGGGCGCTTTATCATCGTGGATGGTGAGCCCTGCCGCATCGTGAAAATGAGTTCATCGGCTCCGGGAAAACACGGGCACGCCAAGTACAAGGTCGACGCGGTCGGCCTTTTCGATGGGCATAAACGGAGCCTTGTGAAGCCTTCGGGTTCCCGAGTTGAAATTCCAATCATTGAACGAAGCACCGCCCAAGTCCTCGCCCTCATGGGAAACGGTGCACAGCTCATGGACCTCACCACCTACGAGACCTTCGAGCTCCCGATACCCATGAACCTCCGCGGCGAACTCAAGGAAGGGGCGGAGGTGGGTTACCTCCAAGCGCTCGGGCGAAGGAAGATAGAACAGCTGAAAAGCTGACGTGCCTGGATTTTTGGATTTCCTCGTTTCAAAAAAATAAAAAGAGTGGGTAGTGGATTTACGATACCACTACCAGCCTCAAATCGTTTGCAGAGACGGTCTTTCGTCCGGATGCCTTGCAGGACGCGATTGCTCCCTTCGCTATGGCCTTCACTATATCGTTGACCTTGCCGGGAACATCCCCCGAGACGCGTGGAGCGCCAGCGTCCTTGAAGACACGAACTATTGTCGCCTTTGGAAGATCTGCCATCAGTTCACCTCCTCGGTTTCTAATAAGCCACGCTTTACTAACTTCTCCTAGTTTAAAAAATCAGCGCTTTTGGCCCCTTAGACGGCAGGAGCTAGGAGTTAGCTTCGGGAGGATTTCTCCCCCTTGTCGAGCGCCTTTTTCAACTCCTTCAGCTCGGCTTCGCCCATCTCGTAGCTGTGCTCAAGTCCCGGGAACTTGGCGGTCCTCACCTCTTTCACGTACTCGGCCAAGGCCCTCTCGACCGGAGGCTTCAGCTCAGCGTAGCGCTTGACGAACTTCGGCGAGAGCTGGGAGAGCCCCAGCACGTCGTGAAACACTAGAACCTGACCGTCGCAGTGGGGCCCGGCGCCGCAACCGATCGTCGGGACTTTAACACACCCGGTGATGAGCTTCGCGAGCTGCCACGGGACGCACTCAAGAACTATGCTGAAGACCCCGGCCTCCTCGAGCCTTTTGGCATCCTCGGCAATCATGCGCGCTGCGGCTTGGCTCTTTCCCTGCACCTTGAAGCCACCAAACTGATGGACCCACTGAGGGGTCAGGCCCAAGTGCCCCATGACGGGGATCCCCGCCTGCACTATCGCCTCGATCTTATCGATGACCCCCCGGCCACCCTCGACCTTCACGGCCTCGGCGCCCCCTTCCTTCAGGAAGCGCCCGGCGTTCCTAACCGCGTCCTCAACGCTGGCCTGATACGACATAAAGGGCATATCTCCCACCACTAGGGCACGCTTCGCTCCTCTCGCCGCCGCGCGCGTATGGTGGAGCATTTCCTCCATAGTCACGGCGAGCGTGTCCCCGTAGCCAAGGACGACATTGCTCACGGAGTCCCCGATCAGAATCGCGTCCACCCCTGCTTCGTCCACCAGGCGCGCCGTGGGGTAGTCGTAGGCCGTGAGCATGGTTATGCGCCCGCCCCGCCCCTTCATCTGCTGGAGGGCGACAGTGGTCACCTTGTCCTTATTCATCCTCATAGCCCCAGATTGATCGTATACCACTCAGAGTTCCTAAATTTTAACTTATAGTGGCTGGCTCTAGCGCGATCCGGCAGACGAAGCGTTATTATTAGCAAGGTGGGTTCAGTTACCCTGTGGTCTTCAAATGAGGATCGGCGGCTACATCGGAAAAATCCTGCGAGTGAACCTCTCAACCGGCAAGATCAGGAGCGAGAAACTCGATGCGGAGACAGCGTACAACTTCCTCGGCGGCAGGGGCTACTCGGCGGCAGTCCTCTATCTGGAGCTGAAACCCGGCATCGATGCCCTCGACGCGAAAAACAAGATTGTGTTCATGACTGGCCCGCTCACTGGCACCGAGCTCCCCGGTGCTGGAAGGACCTCGGTGAGTTCAAAATCGCCGCTAACTGGCACGATATGCGACTCTTCAATTGGCGGCTCGTTCGGCGCCTACCTAAAGCGCGCTGGATTCGACGGGATTATCATCGAGGGCGAATCGGAGAGGCCGACCTACTTGCTGATTGACGACGGTCGCGCCACGCTCAAGGTCGCCGCGGGACTCTGGGGTAAAAAAACGTTCGAAGTCGAGAGCCGGTTGAGAAAGCTGCACAAAAACTCTAGAGTGGTTACAATTGGTCCGGCTGGAGAGAACTGCGTGAGTATCGCTAGTGCAGCATCGGAGACGCGCATGGCTGGGAGGGGCGGCTTGGGAGCAGTGATGGGCTCGAAGCGCCTGAAGGCGATCGTGGTCAGGGGAAAGAAAAAGTTGAAAATAATCCACCGGGAGGCGTACAAAAAAATCGTTGGTAAAATCAGGCGCGTTGTCGAGACTCACCCGCTAACGGGCAAAGACGGCAGCCTCGCGAGGTTTGGGACATCGGTGTTGGTCCACCGCATAACCGCTGCCGGAATGCTCCCCCGGGACAACTTCTCCGGCGCCCGCTTGGAGTTTGATGAGGTAGACCCCTTCTCAGGCGAGACCGTCCACGAGCAATACCTCGCCGGGCGGAAGGCTTGCTTCGGCTGCCCGACTGGATGCGGTAGGGTGGTTAAAATCGGAAGGCGAGACAAGACGAAGGGGCCCGAGTATGAATCGGTCGCAATGATCGGCCCCAACTCGGGTTTCTACGATTACGAGCGAGAGATTCTGCCCCTCTCGCAGCTCTGCGACGAACTCGGCCTCGACACGATTTCAACCGGAAACATCCTGGGCTTCGCGCGGTCGGTCGGGAAAATTTCGGGCCTGAAAGGGGCGAGAAGATTAATCAAAGAGATTGCCGGGGGCAAATCGATCTTTTCAAATGGCGTGGCGCAAGGCGCTAAAAAACTCGGAAAGGAAAAAGAGGCGATTCACGTCAAGGGTCTGGAACTCCCCGCCTACGACCCCCGGGGGGCCAAAGGCATCGCCCTCGCGTACGCCACTTCAAATCGTGGGAGTTGTCACCTCCGAGCATATACAATCGGGCCCGAGATTCTGAGCAACCCCGAGTTCGTCAACCCCGCCGCAGAGATCGGCAAGGCGAAGCTCGTGCGCCAGATGGAGGACGCCTACGCAGTCTACGACAGCCTTATCGCCTGCAAGTTCCACGGGTTCGCCCTCTTCAGCACGCTCGAGTACGAGTTCGACGACATCAGCAAGCTTCTGGCCGCGGTAACCGGTTTGGAATGGACGAGTGAGGGCCTCCACGAAGTCGGGGCTCGGATCTACACGCTTGAACGCCTCTTCAACGCGCGCGAGGGCTTCAACTCAAAACACGACGCCTTGCCGAGAAAGTTCCGCATAAAGTTGGATAACTTATTGAAGGATTACTACAGAGAGAGGGGTTGGAATAAGGAGGGTGTCCCCACGAAGAAAGTGTCGTCCCGCAAGCCGAAGCGCGCCACCAAGGTTGAGGTCGTCGCTAGCCCGCTCGAGCGCGTGACGCTCCCGCAGGTACAGGTGGCGCTGGACATGGATGCCGACATCAAGACGATTTGCGAAATAGCAAAGAAGGCCTATGAGGGAGGCGCGCGAATAATTGAGGCCGGGACGCCTGCTATCAAGCGTCATGGCGCCGATTCCCTCCTGCCAGCTCTTCGAAAGGTGGTGCCAAAAGCGCTGCTCGTCGCTGACCTCAAGACTATGGACGTTGGCAACCTCGAGGCAAGGATAGCCTTCAGAGCCGGCGCCGACGTCTCAGCCGTCCTGGCGATAGGGGGCAGGACCAAGGTGATTGAAGCGCTCAGCGAGGCCGTGCGGCGCGACAGGGCGATCCTCATCGACTTCATAGATTGCCCCGACCCCCTCAGAACGCTCAGTGAACTCGTGGATGAACTAAAAGGCCATGAGAATCGGGTCATACTCTGCCTGCACCGAGGGATAAGTGAGCAGCTGAAGGGGCGCGGAATTTACGAGCAGAAGCAACTATTGTCTGAAGCCAGAAAACGTGCGGGGCGCTTCCCGCTTGCCGTGGCAGGTGGAATCAAGGAAGGCGTTGCCAAGAACGTGGCGAAGGCCGGCGCGGAGATATGCATAGCCGGGAGCGCAATCTACAACTCTGCCGATCCCGAGAAGACTAGCAGGAGAATTCTGAGAGAGATAAGGCGGAACTACAAGCGCAGGTAAGTTAGCCCCCGGAAAGTTCCCCTAAGCGCTTCAGCATAAATTCAATAACCGACCGCATGTTCTCTTCGTTGTCGAAACCTCGCACTATCCCTTCGAACTCCTCCGCGGAGGCGCTAGAGAGCCTGTCCACTTCTTTGACCATGAGCGGAAGGGCGCGAACTACGTTATCCACAATTGTCACATCGGCCGCGCGCGCAGTCCTAGATAGGGGGTTGAGGTCTAACGCGACGACCTTTTTACCGAGCTTTTTGAGAGCCTCGGTTCGGTCCCCATCCTCCAAGGGAACAAATACTGCATCTGCCACCGCGATTCCGCGCTCGTCCACCTTGCGTCGGTCGCTGTGAATTTCCTGAATCCTAGTGGCGTACCCCTCCTCGACACCCAAGATTTCCTTAACACCGTGCTTGCGCAGGTGATCAGCTATTGCTCGCTCACGTTTAGCGGAGCTATGAAACAGATTGACCTCGAGTCTTGCCCCGATGACCTTAGCCAGCTCAACTATCTCAGAGGGGACCAACACCGCGACGTTGCCGTTGACTGACAGTACCGGGTGCTCAGCAGTCAGGAGAGTCGCAACCGCGGCTTTAATCGCCCGCCGGGCCTGCTGAGTTGTCTGCTCGCCCAAGATATAATCGAACGCCTCCCCTCGGCCGTGGGCAGCCAACCCCTCCGGCGCCACCAGCCCCGCCTCGAAACCTCTCGCCAGCAGCTCGCGAATTTGGAGTGACTCAGCGCGCGGATGGCCGGGCTCAACTGAACTCATGGACTCGCCAAACTTACACTCTTGTGTGATGTGAAAAACCTTTCTCGCGGCGCCCCTCAGGGTCTTAAATCCTAACAACGAAGATAAAGCGGTGCCCAGATGGCCAAGCCCCACGTCAACCTCGTATACATCGGCCACGTAGACCACGGCAAATCCACGCTGGTAGGGCGGATGCTCTACGAGACCGGAGTCGTAACCGACAAGGACCTGCGCGAGGAGGCGGACACGTTCAAGTTCGCCTGGGTGTTGGACAAGCTCAAGGAGGAACGCGAGCGGGGCCTGACCATCGACGTGGCGTACCAGAAACTCGAAACTCCCAAAAACGAGATCACGATCATTGATGCCCCGGGGCACAGGGACTTCGTCAAAAACATGATCACTGGAGCCAACCAGGCGGATGCAGCGGTTCTCGTCGTGGCCGCCGATGATGGAATCATGCCCCAGACGAGGGAGCACGCCGCCTTGGCCTACACGCTCGGGGTCGAACAGCTGGTCGTGGCGATAAACAAGATGGACCTAGTGAACTACGAAAAGGATGTCTACGAGAAGCTGAAGGACGACCTCGTCTCGCTGCTTGGAGGAATCGGCTACAAGAGTCCCGAGGAGCTCCCGTATATTCCCATGTCTGCGTACCACGGCGAGAACGTCACCAAAGCCAGCGAGAAGATGGGCTGGTACGATGGGCCGACCGTCCTGCAGGTCCTTGAGGAGCTGAAGGAATCCGAGAAGCCCGTGGACAAACCTCTCCGAATACCCATCCAAGACGTGTACTCCGTGACTGGTGTGGGCACCGTCCCCATCGGGCGCATCGAGACGGGACAGCTAAAGGTGGGAGACAAACTTGTATTCGAGCCCTCGGGGGCGAGTGGAATGGTCAAAACGATAGAGATGCACCACGAGTCCCTCAAGCAGGCGGGGCCGGGGGACAATGTGGGATTCAACGTCCGGGGCGTCGCGAAGGACGAGATAAAGCGGGGGGATGTTGCGGGGCGCATCGACAACCCGCCGACCGTCGCGCGCGAGTTCACGGCCAAGATAATAGTGCTGTCTGTGCCGACCTACGTCGCGCGCGGTTTCACCCCGCTCTTCCACTGCCACGCTGATCACGTGCCCGGTCGCATTGAGGAGATCATCCATAAAATTGACTCCCGAAGCGGCGAGGTGATGGAGGAAAAGCCGGAGTACCTGAAGAAGGGTGAGGCTGGGGTCGTGCGTGTGGTTCTCGCTAGACCTATTGTGATTGAAAAGGTTAGCGATATCCCCGAACTCGGGAGGTTCGCGGCTCGCCACGCGGGGCAGACCGTTGCGGCAGGGATGTGCATCGATCTGGTTCCAGTGAAATAGCGCCTACAAGCTCGGCACTTCTGGACCCGCCAGTTTGTGCTTCGCTCGCTCCTCTCGCTTTATGAACTCCGAGACGTCCTTCACTTTTACCCCAGCTGCCTCCGCGATATCAGATTGCTTGAGACCGAGGTCGAGACCGGCGTAGATCTTGTCGAGCTTCTCGTATGACAGACCTAGCTCGGATTCATCCGTCTGACCGCGCCAGAGCCCGGCCGATGGCGGCTTGCGGAGGATGTAATCTGGGACTTCCAGATGCTTCGCCAACTTTGTCACCTGAGTCTTATAGAGGGATCCGAGGGGCGCGATGTCAGAGGCCCCATCCCCGTACTTGGTAAAATACCCGGCGCGAATTTCACTCCGGTTGCTGGTTCCAACCACCAGACGGTTGAGCAAATTGGCGTGGTAGTAGAGAATCGTCATCCTTATCCGAGGCTTGAGGTTTGCCGTGGGGAGCGTCTCGTCGACCTTGAAGTCCTTTACGTTCTTGCGGATGCCCTCCACTGCGGACGTGAGGTCAACTACCTTGAAATCGATGGCCAGCTCATTCGCCACCTTTCGAGCGTCTGCGATGTCTTGAGGATTCACGGTGTCAGCTTCGGGCATCGAAATCGCAAGCACCTTCTCGCTCCCCAACGCCTCTGCGCAGAGAAATGCAGTGATTGCGGAGTCCAGCCCCCCGCTCAGCCCCAGCACTACGCCTTCGGCCCCCGCGTCCTTGACCTTTCTCCTGAGGAAATCTATCAACTTCCGCCTGACCTGCGCCGGCCTTATCCCGAGTTCGTCGTGAATTTTCTTGGACGCGTCGGCCATTTCAATCCCCCTAGGTAGGCGTACCTATAGCTTCCTCGCGCTTCATCCCTACATATCTTTCGAACATGGTCTCGCCTAGAGCTTCTCGAACGATTTCGTCGCTCTCAAGTGCGTCCAAGGCTTCATCGAGCGACTTTGGTAAGGTGGCGATTCCGCGTTTCCTCCGCTTCTCCTCGCTCATCTTGTACACGTTCTCGGTGGTTGGCGGGCCAAGATCGAGCTTGCGCCTCACACCGTCTAGCCCTACGGCGAGCATCCCGGCGAACAGCAGGTAGGGGTTGCACAGAGGGTCGGGCGCGCGATATTCGAATCGCATACCTCCCCCCCTTCGGAGCTCGTATCCCGGGACCCTTATCAAGACCGAGCGGTTAGGACCTCCCCAGCAGACGTAAACTGGGGCCTCGTACCCTGGCACCAAACGCTTGTAAGATTCAGGCGTGGAGGCCGCAAGCGCCGTCAAAGCCGGTGCGTGCTCCAACTCGCCAGCCATGAAGTGCCGCGCCAGGTCAGACATATGGTACTCGCCCGATGGGTCGTAGAAAAGATTCGCTCCCGTTTTTGCATCCGTCAAGCTGTGGTGACAGTGGAGCCCACTACCCATGCCATCTGGCAGAGGCTTCGGGCTATAATCGACCTCAAGCCCGTGTTCATCCCCGAGTGCCTTCAAGGCCTGCCTGCTGAGAACCAGGTTATCGGCCGTCGTGAGGGCGTCAGAGTACTTGAAGTCGAGTTCGTTTTGCCCCGGGTTGACCTCGTGGTGGATTTTCTCGACTGTAAATCCCATCCGCTGGAGATTGAACGCGAGGTTCAACCTGAGATCCTCGGCCTTATCGAGCGGCGCGTAGTCCAGATATTCGCCCTCGTCAAGCGGCTTCTTCCCATCTTTAAAGAAATAGAACTCTATCTCAGGCCCTACGAGGAACTTGTACCCCTTCCCCTCGGCGGTCCGCAGCGCCTTATCGAGCACGTGGCGAGGGTCGCTGCCGTGAGGGGTTCCGTCGGGCAGGCAAACCCCACATAGCACTCGCGCAATACCCTTTCCCCCGGGTTTCCAAGGCAACACCTTGAAAGTATCAAGATCCGGGATGAGGACGAGATCGCTCTCTTCGATTTTGGCGTAGCCAGGCACGGAGGAGCCGTCGAAGCCCCAGCCCTCCTCGATGGCCTCGCCGAACTGGCTGGTGTGAACCGTCATCGACTTGACCTTGCCCTCGATGTTTACGAACTGAAGTTGCACGAACTCCACGTCGCTCTTCTCGGCAGCCTCGATTATCTCTCCGGGCTTTCTCAAGTTTTTCACCATCCTTCAAATCACATATGTAAAAGTAAACATTTATATATAAAGCTTACTAAATATTGCAAACATATACAAAAATGAGTTCAAAAAATGGAGGAATTTCGAAAATGAAGGAAACCGGCGAGGTCGACACGACGGACATGAAGATAGTCCAGATGCTGGAGCGGGACGCGCGCACGTCCTTCCGAGATATAGCAAAGAAGCTCAAGATCTCGGAGGGCACGGTCTACAATCGCGTGAAGCGAATGCAGGAGGCAGGGGTCATCAAGGGGTTCTCCGTGCGCTCGGACCCCATGAAACTCGGCAAGGACCTGGTCTCCGTGATAGGTCTCCGAGTGTTGGGCGGCCACCTAGTCGAGGTCGAGAAGGCAGTGGCGAAGTACGACGAGGTCCGAGCGGTCTACGATGTCACGGGAGACTACGATGCCATTATCATCGCGAGGTTCAACACCAGAGCTGACCTGAACAAGTTCGTCAAGGAGGTTCTGGCCCACGAGTACGTTGATCGAACCGCCACTTACATAGTTCTGAACGTCGTGAAAGAGGATCTGCGCACTCTCGTCTAACGGGCGCGTCCGTCCGACCTGCGAATGACCCACTCCCCAAGTGTTGGGGCTCGTGGACGGCAAGATTAAGGCATAAAGCATGTAATAATTTACGTGAAAGTGTTGTGCATGAGAGAGCGCCATTTTACTTGGATCGAGGCGGATTACAATGCCTAGGTACATTAGGAAAAGTTCAAAAAAAGTTGGGGCCCCGCCAGGAACTCTCGTTCACGTGGGGGAAAAAAGGGCTGCCGAGGTACAGATCGCTGTCATTGACTATGATGAAGCGCAATTCCAAGAGAAGGAAGCGAAGACGGTTGAGGAGTGTTTCCCATTCAAGGATAAGCCGACGGTTACTTGGATAAATGTGAATGGCATCCATCGGGTGGATGTTATAGAAAAAATCGGAAAACATTTTAACATACATCCTCTTGTTTTGGAAGACATCTTGAACACGGGGCAGCGCCCGAAGATGGAGGACTTTGGCGAATACGTCTATGTCGTTCTAAAAATGCTTCATTACAATGACGAAACCAATAAGATGGCCTCCGAGCAGATGAGTTTGATCCTCGGTCCGAATTTTGTCATTTCTTTTCAAGAGAAAGAAGGCGATGTTTTCAACCCAATTAGGGAACGAATCCGGAATGATAAGGGTCGTATAAGAAAGATGGGGGCAGATTACCTCGCTTACGCTTTGGTAGATGCGGTAGTTGACAACTATTTCGTAATCTTGGAGAAGTTCGGTGAAAAAACGGAGTTCCTAGAGGAGGAGTTAGTCACCAACCCAACACCGGGAACCTTGCAGACCATCCACAATTTGAAGAGAGACATGATTTTCTTGCGCAAGTC
>CAZKSL010000004.1:0-17218 GCA_964555495.1 Hadarchaeota archaeon (SeqCode) | reverse complement strand
GGTCAAGAACATTCTTCGGCGCATGAAGGTTGAGCGGGTTCGCGAGGATCTGAAGCGTCAGGGCTTCGTGGGTCTGCAGGTAGAGGGGCAACAGATTCAAGTTCCGGCGGAGGGCCTGAAGCTCGATCAACTCTCGGAGGAGTTCGTGACGGCATCGGCCGATGTGGGCGAGGTAATTGTGGACACAACTCCCACCCCCGAGCTCAGGGCCGAGCGCTTGGCACGAGAGCTTGTCAGACGGCTTCAGATGATGAGGAAGGAACTCGACTTGGGGATGGAGGAGCGTGTCGACGTGGTTATCGGAGCAGGCGCTGAGGAGAGCCGCGAGCTTCTCAAGAAGCAGGAGGGCTACCTCAAGCGTGAGGTTCGGATAAAGGAACTAGTCATCGTCCCAGCTTCGGAAGTCAGGGAGGAGGGCTACGCCAAGGACTGGGACGTCATGGGGGAGTCATTCAGGCTTCTTCTAAGACGCATCCAGTAGGGCACGATAGGATGAAAATAGGCGTGACAGCGGACCCCCACTCGAACCTTCAGGCTTTCAGGGCAGTGCTTAAGGACATGCCGCGCGTCGACTTGATAATTTGCGCCGGTGATTTGGTGGGCTACGGGGCCCAGCCCAACGAAGTGGTCGACCTCGCGCGGAGGAAGGGTATTCGGACGGTGCTCGGGAACCATGACTACAGCGCGGTGACGAGGGACGTAAGTGGGTTCAACCCAATGGCCGCCGAGGCCGCGATTTGGACGGCCGATCGCTTGACGGAGGAGAACTCGAAATTCCTACGCGGGCTCTCAAAGGAGGCCACTCTCTCGGAGGGAGGTAAATCGATTTACATGGTTCATGGGAGCCCCAGGCGACCACTCACTGAGTATATCTTCCCCGGAACCCCGAACCGCGTCCTGCTGGGGCTCGTGCAGGGGATTGACGCTGATATCATAATTCTTGGGCACACCCATGTCCCGATGCAGCAGCTGATTCAGGGGAAGCTGCTCCTAAATCCCGGGGGCGTCGGGCAGCCGCGAGATAGGGATCCCAGGGCCAGCTATGCGGTTCTCGATCTGAAGGGTGAGCCCAAGGTAACATCTAGGCGGGTCGAGTACGACATCGGCGAGGCTGCAAGGAAAATAGAAGAAGAGGGGCTGCCGAAGGAGCTCGCTACCAGGCTCTACTTCGGCTGGTGACTACTGCGTCTTTAGCTGCTGGACAGCCAGGTTGCGCTCACTCACGACGATGTAGTCACGAATCGCCTGAACCGCGTTGAAAGGGATCAGGACGTATCCGGACTCGTCGGTGGGTAGGTTCTGGACCGACTCCTTGGACTCTGGCTTGACCGTTAGGGCTTGAATTGTGCCGTCGCTTTCGTCAACCAGCATGTCGTGGATCTGCCCCACGCGGAGTCCCTTGTCGGTGAGGACGTTCAACCCTCGGAGCTTGCTGGCAAATATTCTCGCCAAATTCTGACCTCCGCTCTAACTCCGTGCTTCGGCTTTAAAAACGTTAGTCCCAGCCCTCTCCGGTACCCACCGAGAGCTATATTCTCGAAGGGGACAGAGAAAAATGCGGTGAGCGTGTTGCCCGACCTAAAGGAGCGAATTGCGGAGATTGAACGGGAGATTCGGGAAACACCTTACAACAAGGCCACCGAGCGGCACATCGGGCGACTCAGGGCAAAGCTGGCCAGGTTGAAGGAGGAACTCCAGAGCAAGGCACGCGGGGCCGGGGGCGGTCGAGGTTTTGCGGTCAAGAAATCAGGAGACGCTTCGGTAGCACTGGTGGGGTTCCCGAGCGTGGGCAAGTCTACACTGCTGAACCGGTTGACCAACGCCGAGAGCGAGGTCGCGGACTATGATTTCACCACTCTAAAGGTTATTCCTGGGATGATGGAGCACCGAGGCGCGCGAATTCAAATTCTGGACATGCCCGGCCTGATTAAGGGTGCCTCTGCTGGTCGAGGGAGGGGCAGGGAGATTCTCTCTGCCGTGCGTTCCGTGGACCTGATCATGCTCTTGGTGGACGCGACTGATCCCGGACAGCTAGAGGTGATGCGTTCGGAGTTGGAGAGCGCCGGGGTTAGACTAAATCAGGAGCCTCCCGACCTGACTTTGGACAGGCGCGATCGCGGCGGTCTGCGCGTGGAGTCGACGGTCAAGCTCACTCATCTGGATGAGTACACTCTCCGAGGAGTACTCGAGGAGTACGGCGTGATTAACGCTGATGTCACGGTGAGAGAGGACATTACCTTGGACCGCTTGGTGGACTCCCTAGCCGGAAATCGAGTATACCTCCCGGCGCTAATCGCCCTTAACAAAATAGACCTCTTGGGCGAAAAACTGGGCGAGTTGTCGGGCCCGCTCAAGGAGTGGGAGCCTGTGCAGGTGTCGGCCAAGGAAGGGGCCAACTTGGATGTCTTGCGCGACGCCATCTACGGGAAGCTCAATCTAATCCGAGTCTACCTCAAGCCGCGTGGGGGTGCCCCCGATTATGAGGAACCACTGATGTTGCGCGTTGGGTCCACGGTGGCAGATCTCTGCAGGAAACTGCACCGGGAGTTCTTGGAGAAGTTCAGGTACGCGCAACTATGGGGCAAGGGCGCAAAGTTCGCCGGGCAACGAGTCGGGCTCGAGCACGAACTCAAGGACGGAGACGTAGTTTCGGTGTCGCTTGGGAGATAGTGATGCTGCGCGAAATCTGGGACCCTATTTCTCAGTTTTACTTCTTCGCTTCAAGTAGTTTAGGCGCCTAACGATGGCCTCGTGGACCTCCGAGACCTTGAACGGTCTCCATCGAAGGTTCGTCGCGCATACTCCCCACGGGGCGTGATGCCCATTGTCTTTGTTTTTTATCTTTGAGTATCTCCACGTCCACATGTGGGTCAGGGCCGTGTTGATGTCTGTGAACCCGTGGTCGCTGATTATCATCACGTCGTCATCATCTCCCACGTGGGCCAGCACACATTCGGCGATTTTATCGTAGAGCCGGAGGAGTGATGGTTTGTCATCCCAGTGATGGTGCTGGTAGTGGTCGGTCTCGTTGTAGACGCTTATGAAAACGTCGAAATCCGTCCCGCTGTTCAGCAGGTGCCCCACACCGTCGCACCATTCATTTAGATCCTCTGGCACCTTCCCTTGATCGACGCCGGAGCACCTCCAACTCACGAGCGGTATCAAAGCTGGGACGCCCCACGCTATGAATTTCTCATCTCTAGTTTCCCATATGAACTTCGCATTCACGTCTTCGCGCCGCGTTTCTCGGCCCTCTATACCCATTTTGTAGCCCCATATTCCGTGTTCCTCGGGCATCTTTCCGGTGAACATCGATGTCCACAACATCGCCGAGTCGAACTTCCATGGCCTCCGCGAGTTTTCTACATTAGTCCACATTATGGTCAGGGGAAACCTCTTCACTAGATTCTTCCAGTGCTCCAGCTTGCCCAGGTTCTTCCGAATCGTGAAGTAATCAAGCCCGTCGAATCCAAATATTTTCAGCTTTCGCATTTTTCGCAACCTCAAGCCTTGAGGGTCTCTTTCTTGAGTACTTTCTGATAAGTCCTAAGTAATTTTCTGATGGTGGAGTTCCAGTTGAACTTACGAACCTTCTCCTTGCCCTTCCTCCCGATGCGCGCCATGACTCGAGGGTGGTCTAGCAGGTAGTTTATCCCTCGCGCGATTGAATTCGGGTGGGGGCGGACTTTGGTTCCGTCCACCATGTTCCTGATGTTACCCCCGAGCCCCCCGACGTTCGTGGCCACGACCGGTCTCCCGGTTGACCAGGCCTCCAGCAGAACTATGCCGAAGGGCTCGTTCCTGCTGGGGATGCAGACGATATCACACGAGTTAAGGAGGTCGAGGTACCGATTGTATGGAATCCACCCCAGGAATCTCACGGCACCGGTTAGCTTGAGTTTCCGGGCCTGGCGCTTGACTTGGCGTCCCATCGTCCCGCGCCCGGCAATCAGGAATTTCACGTCTCCATGTTTCTTGAGCACCTCTGGGACGGCGTCAATTAGCAGGTCGGGCCCCTTCTGACACTCGAGCCTGCCCATAAAAAAGACGGTCGGCGCGGATGAGGGAACATTATATTTTTTCTTCACCGCTCGCGGGTCTACTTTCTTCCTGTACTTTCGGGGGTCGATTGCGTTTCGCACGACGTCAATTTTCTTTGGCGGGACCTTATACAACCGGCAGAGCTCTCTCTTCATGGCCTTGGACACCGTGGTACCCCTGTCGCAAATTTTGCCGCCCAATTTTTCCCTGGCGAAGATCTCCTTGAACATTCGCCCCTCACTTGTTCGTCCGCCCCTGCGCCCGTATTCGGTCGAGTGGTAGCTGAGCACAACTGGGTAGCCCTCTTTCTTGAACTCGTAGAGGGCGTCCACGACGTGCCAGTCGTGTCCGTGGATGAGGTCGAACCTACCGCTTCGTCTCGCCACGGCTCGGAGGTCTTTCACCATCGCCTTGGACATGTTGGTGAAAAATGTGATGACATCCTTCCCGGGATTGAAGCTGCACCGGCAGTAGTGAACATCGTTTATTTTGGCGCGCTTTGCCTGGCCCTCCGCGCGCCGGGTGAACAGATAGACCTCGTGGCCCTTCCTGGCGAGCTCCTCGGCGGTTCGGGTGGCGACTATCCCGAGACCCCCGACGTGAATTGAGTGCAAAGACTCCCAAGCGAGAATAGCTATTCGCAATTGATTCACCTACCAATAAGTTCTTCAGGATTCATCCACGCCCGCCACTTCCGAATAGATGTCGGAGGTCTCGGCGGCTATCTTATCCAGCGTGAATCGACTGAGCACCCTCTTCCGAGCGTTTTCCCCGAGCTTGGCCCTCAGCTCGTCGTCCTTGAGGAACTCCACCGCGAACTTCGCGATATCGTAAGGGTCGTATGGATTGACGTGAGCTCCGCACCTGCCGGATCCGGAGTGGACGACCTGCTCCCTCAAGCCCGATGTCCCGGTCCCCCCGACTATCACGGGCTTTCCCATGCTCATCGCCTCGGTGCAGACGATGCCGAACGGCTCGTACTTTGAGGGGGCGACTACCAGGTCGCTCGCGGCGTAGTAGAGCAGCCGCTGTTTTTCCTTCACGTACTCAAAGGTTAGCACCACGTTGTCCTGGATGCCTAGGTGCTCAGCAAGGTGTTTGATCATGCCCTCCTGCTCACCCTTCCCCAGGACTACCAGCTTGGCGTCCGGTACCTCATCCAGGATTGCCGGCATAGCGTGCATCAGGGTGTCGGCCCCCTTTACCCAGGCCAAGCGCCCGATAAACAGGATCATTGGGGCGTCCCCCACCCCTATCTTTTTCCTGAACGCGCGAACCTTCTCTTCCGAGATTTTGGCCGGGTCGTACTTGTCTTGATCCACGCCGTTCCACACAACGTGGATTTTGCGCTCCTCGTGCCCCAGCTTGATGAGTTCGTCGCGCATGGCGTAGCTCACGGTGATGATGGCATCAGCTGACTTGCCCGCCATCTGCTCAATTGTCTTTATCGTCGGGGACCCATCGCCAACTCGTCCGTGCTCGGTGGAGTGGAAGTGAATGACCAAGGGCTTCTCCAAGGACTTTTTGCAGGTTATTCCGGCGATGGCGGATAGCCAGTCGTGGGAGACAATCACGTCGAAGTCCCGCTTGTCGGACCTGACCAGGAGGTTCGTGGTTTTGGTCGCGGCGAGGATGTTGTACATGAAAACCTCCGCAAAATAATTCTGATCCTTGTTGGGCCAGCGCTTCACGTCCTCTGGGACCATCACAGGGAGAAGGTCGGTCACGTCAGCGAGTAGCGGGCGGTGTACCTCTACCCCCTCATAAAGGTCCCGGGTTATGGAATCTCCAGGGTTCTTAGAGAAGACGGTGACGCTGTGGCCGAGCCTGGCGAATCGCCGCGCCATCTCGAAGGCGTAGGTGCCCAGACCCCCCACGAAGTAGGGCGGGAACTCGTAGGATAGATACAGGATGTTCATTTCTGTCCCCCACTCCTCTAGGGCGGTGGAGATAAAATCTTTTGGGCCGTGTTCCAGCCACATTGCTCAATTTTCATAACACTAATGGGGGCGCACCGTAAGGGAGTTAATAATACACGCCTACTTCCTTCGAGCCCACTTCCTTCCCGATCGCTTTTGCCTGTCGATCTCCGAATCGCTTGTAGGCCCCCACAATATCCTTGTTAATCGAGGGTTTTATCCCTTCCATCGCTTGCAGGAAGTGCTCCTGCTTGACCTCTTTAGCCTTCAAGTCCCTCCGCAGGGCCAACATCGCGGCCTCCCGGCAGAGCGCGGCTAGATCTGATCCAGCGTATCCCTCGGTCTGGGCCGCTAAAGCCTCCAAATCTACGCCCTTGGCTAGGGACATCTTCCGGGTGTGAATCTTTAGGATCTCCAGACGCGCCTCCTGATCAGGCGCCGGGACCAGAATCAGGCGGTCGAACCTACCCGGCCGAAGCAGCGCAGGGTCGATGAGGTCCGGGCGGTTGGTGGCCCCAATTACAACTACGTTCTCCAGCTTCTCCAAGCCGTCAAGCTCCGTCAGTAACTGAGAGATTACCCGCTCCCCCACATGGGAGTCGCCGATTCCGGATCCGCGCCGGGGGACCATGGCATCGATCTCATCGAAGAAAATCACGGCGGGCGCAGCCGTTCGTGCCTTCCTGAATGTCTCACGCACCCCGCGCTCGGACTCCCCGACCCACTTGCTCAGGAGTTCCGGCCCCTTGATTGAGATGAAGTTGGCCTCGCCCTCGGTGGCTACCGCGCGAGCTAGGAGGGTCTTTCCGGTACCGGGTGGCCCGTAGAGCAGAATCCCGTGCGGAGGCTCGACACCGATGCGCTTGAAGGCGTCCGGGTGCTTCAGCGGCCACTCAACGGCCTCGCGCAGTTCCTGCTTGGCGCGCTTTAGTCCCCCCACATCTTTCCAGTGAACGTTGGGGACCTGAACTAGGACCTCCCGCATGGCCGAGGGCTCCACCTGGCGCATGGCGGCTTGGAAGTCCTTTCCCGTCACCCTGAGCTTCTCCAGAATCTCGGGCGGGATGGTCTTCTCCTCGAGTTTGATCTCCGGCAGGACCCGGCGGAGGGAGGTCATGGCCGCCTCCCGAGCGAGAGCAGCAAGATCAGCCCCGACATAGCCGTGGGTGGCATTGGCGAGGGCGTCTAGGTCGACATCCTCCGAGAGGGGCATTCCCCTGGTATGGATCTGCAGGATTTCCTTCCGACCGTCGCGGCTGGGCACGCCAATTACAATTTCGCGGTCGAAGCGACCCGGCCTTCTCAGCGCGGGGTCAACCGCGTTCGGGCGGTTGGTCGCGGCAATCACGATGACTTTACCTCGGGCCTTCAGCCCGTCCATCAGCGACAGCAGTTGCGAAACGACTCTGCGCTCGACTTCTCCCGTGACCTCCTCTCGCTTCGGGGCGATGGCGTCCACCTCGTCGATGAAGATGATTGAGGGGGCGTTCTCCTCGGCTTCCTTGAAGACGTTTCGGAGGCGTGCCTCGGACTCCCCGTAAAACTTTGACATCACTTCGGGCCCGGCGAGGGAGATGAAGTGAGCCTCAGACTCGTTGGCCACGGCCTTGGCGATGAGAGTCTTTCCGGTCCCGGGGACCCCGTGCAGGAGGACTCCCTTTGGGGGTTCAATCCCGAGGCGGTCGAAGAGTTCAGGATGGCGGAGGGGAAGTTCCACCATCTCGCGGACCCGCTGGATTTCGTCCTTCAGCCCTCCAATGTCCTCGTAAGTTACGGCGGGGACACGGGCTGCTTCCTCAACCGGGACCGCCTTGGTCGAGAGCTTGACATCGGTCATGTCCGTGACGAGGACAATGCCGCTTGGGCTTGTGTTGGTGACCACGAACTTGACCTCTCCTAAACCGAAGGGCATCATCATTTCGAAAATGCCGCCGAACATTTGTTCCACGTCGGGGCTTCTAGAGGTAGTTGCGATTAGGTCTCCCTTTGTGACCGGTCTCCCCAGAATGTTGCGCTTTATGGCTTCTCCAGTGCCCATGATTCTCACCTGCGCCTGAGCTGGTGCGATTGTGACTCTCTTAGCCTCCTTGACGTCGGCCTTGCGAACGGCGACCTTCTCCCCGATTGAGGTCCCGGCGTTTCGTCGCATGAGGCCGTCGATGCGGACCAAGTCGAGCCCCTGATCCTCTGGGAATCCATTCATGGCAATCGCGCCTGTGGTTTTTGAGCCGGACAGCTCGACGGTGTCGCCCGGTTTGATGCCAAGTTTCTTCATGATGTGTTCGCCAAGCCGAGCGAGCCCCCTGTTGACGTCTCGCTGGTACCGGTTCTCGGCGACGATGAGTTTCATCTCTTTTTTGGCCATCTAGATATCCTCCGATTTTTCGGACACCTCAGTTGTTAATATTTATAACAATTCTCAGCTACTCCCTTACCGTGACCTTGAATTTTCTCCATTCGACGTGTGTGGCATATTTTTTGAAAATTTTCACGACCTTGGTCGAGTGCCTCCGTTCCACCACCAGGGCGCTTCGGCTCACGAACTCCCAGTCATCGTCCGGTAGCTCGTCCAGAACTCCGGCGGTGTGAGTCTTGCCTCTTTTTGTCTCGTAGTCGTAGCCGCAGAGTTCGCGGTAGAAGCGCGTGGCTGGAGAACCCCTAGACTTGACGTCCCAAACTAGCAACACTTTCGCCATCGGTCCAGCCCTCTTCGAAAATCTTTGTTATATATATAACAACTCTCTTCTTATAAATCTTTGTTATACATATAACAACTGTGCGGCGCCCAGTTAAGTTAAAGCATGCTAGGAAACTAGACTTTTTGGTTTAGATGCCGAGCCAGTCAACAACCGCCTTTGCGCTGACCGTGGTAATCATCGTGGCCACGGCGGGGCTGGTCGGGTGGTACGTGTCCTCTGGGTCATCCCGGTACTGGGGGGAGGGCCCGTACTACGAGGCGATTGCGACCATCACCGAAGTGACGGACGGCGATACGGTGGACGTTAACATAACTGACATCCTCGACCCCCATGATGGAATCTACGAAGTCTATGACACCATAAGGTTTGCAGGAGTCGATGCTTGGGAGCTGTTGGAGTCGGGGGGACCCGAGGCAAAGGACTTCATCGAGAACCTGTGCCCTGTGGGGACGACGATTTACATGGACATCGACGACAAAGCGCATGGCAACGGTCCCTACTACGAATCGTACCGTGGCAACTACGGGCGGATTATCGCGGTCATCTACATGAAGGTGGACAATAACTGGGTGAATCTAAATGCGCAGTTGGTGAGGGAAAATCACGGCAAGGCCATCTCTTGGTTCTCCTCGGAGTTCAACTCCTACGACTGGCTAAGGGACAATTATCCTCATGTCCTGACATAAATATCTGATTTTCTGTTACACGTGTAACAAACTAGGCGATTGCCCCGACTAGAAATGCTAGCAGTCCCAGCCCCATCGCGATCTTGTAAATCAGGGAGGCCCGTCCTGCGTCACGCTTTCGCTGCCGCCGGGCGATAATTGCGGCACCGGCGACGAAAGCTGCGACCGATGCCCCGACGACCGCGAGGTAGGGCCACCCGAAGAGGCCGAGCAGGTATGGGAGGGGGGAGAGCAGAATGGCTGCGAGAGTGAAGCCCCCTGCGAGTGCGGCGGCTGCGCGCCTCCCGTGCAGGAGCGGGAAGGTCCTCATCTTCAGCTTCCGGTCCCCCTGCATGTCCTCGATGTCTTTGATGAGTTCACGACCGACTGTCGCCAGGGCAGCCATCCCCGCGAGGACGCTCACCGCCTGGAGCTCCTCGACCGCGATGCCGCCGAAGAGGAAAGTCGACCCCACCAGGTAGCCGATCGCCAGGTTCCCCGCCAGCCCCCGGCGCTTTAGGTGCGAGGCGTAGATCGCGAGGACGGCCCCGTTAAGCCCGGCGAGCAGGACGCAGTAGGGGTTGATGAACATCGCCGCCAAGATGCCGGCCACAAATAGCCCCTGGCTGAGCCCGAGCGCGGTGGAGACCTTGATCCTCCGCGAGGGGATAGGGCGCCAGGGCCGGTTCGCCGCGTCTATCCGCCTGTCGAAGTAGTCATTGATGGCGTTCCCCGCTCCAGCGACGAGAGCCGCGGCCAGGAAGGCGGGCACGATTTGGAGGGCCAATACGCCCCCTGATGCGATTAGAATACCTATAAGAACCGCTATTCCTGAAAAAAGGCAGTTATGGGGCCTAATTAGTTCAACAGCGGCCGGGAGACGCACGAATTTCACCATCGAGTATTACTTTCGGTCATCTCTCTCCCCACTTTACTTAAAAATACCGCGCCCCCCTGTCAAGCGGCAGTGGATGGTGAAAGGAGGCAGGCAATGGTATCATCGGCACAAGGGCTCGTATCCCTGAGCGATTACGACGACCTAGAGCGGACCCTGACCAAGCTTGTCGAGCGGATCAGGGATCAAGGGCAAAGGCGCCGCTCCGTGGCGGCGGTCCTGCGGAGGCTAAAGCGCGATCTCGATCTGAGTGAGATGGTGGACGAGGCCGAGCGCGAGATCGCCGAGGACAGGCTCGCCACGGGGGTCGATAGGGATTCGCTCTCCAGCAGCGCCGTAATGGGCGTCGACGGGGGGGTCTTGGGCCGCTCCCTGCACGGGTTTGACTTGATTCTGGTGCGCGCGGTAGCGACGGTATTCCGCTACAGTGGCGGCGAACTCTCAGGCTCTAATTACTATCCGAGCGAACTTCCGACTCCTCGCCTGATAAGCATCGACGAGCCTCTTGACTTGAGGGAACTGGAGCTAGCGGTCGGAATGCAACGCCAGCTGGCCGAGCTTCAGGTGGCCCGCGATGCACTAGGGGAGCATGAGGTTGACGCAGTCTTGCTCGACGGGTCGGTGGTGCCCCAGTACGTGGACAGGTTCCCGCACAGCCCCAGGGTGCTCGACCTTTACCGCGAGCTCATCGACGCGTTCACGGGGCTTTACCGCACCTGCGCTGAGACCGGGGCCCTGCTGGCGGGAGCGGTCAAGGACAGCCGGAGCTCACGCTTCATCAACCTCTTCCAGCGGAAGGTCCTGCCGCTCATAGCCGATGGGGAGGAACTATCTCCCCGCGACCTCCGGGCATTAAGGGACAATGAGGACGTGCTCCCCAACTCGCGCGACACGGCTCTCCTCGACCACCTCCTCGATGTGGGCGAGCGGAGCTTCTCCTTCAGCTACGCGGACCCCCCGGCCAAGGTGCTGGAGGACTTGGGCGAGTGGGCTACCCGCGCCTACGCCTTTTACATCAAGACCGTCCCCTACGACTACCCGCTCCGGGTCGAGTTCGTGGGCGGCTCCGAGGAGGCGCCGCAGGTCGCCGACAGGGTTGCCTCACTGGTCTACGCTCTCTCCGCGAACCACGACGCCTGTGCCCTCCCCACGGTTCTGATCGAGGCCGACGCGTGCGCCAGGCTCGCCGAGGAGGAGCTTACTATAATCAGAGATAACATCACCGACCGCCTCGAGCGCTCGGCGTCGCTCGAGCTCAGGCGGCAGAGGAGGCCCTTTTAGATGTCTCGGGAGATCGGCACGGTCATCTGCACCCACGACGGCCCCTCCGCCTCGGAGTTCTCGTTTGTCGTCACTACTGGGAACAGTGGCATCCCGGTGCGACGGGGGCAGTTTGTGGAACTCCGGACCGAGGAGGGCCAGGCGGTGGCGTGGGTCGAGAGCGTGCTGAAGACCAACCGCTACTTCATGCGCCCGGACTCGGTGGGGGAATACGAGCGCGGTGGGAAGGCGCTGACCTCCATCTTCCCCGCTGATCGATGGGAGTACATCGTCGCCCGGGCCAGAGTCTCGGGGATCCAGACCGAGAACGGCATGGAGCAGGTGAGCTTCCCGGCGTCACCCGGCCAGCGGGTCTACGAGGCCAGCCCGGAGACCCTGACCAACTTCCTGGGCTTCGACGGGGACGGCGGGGTCGAGCTGGGCAGGCTTCGCTACCACGACCTCCCGGTCAAGCTGAGTCTGACCAAGCTCCTGAGAAAGCACGTGGCGATCCTGGCGATGTCGGGGGCCGGGAAGTCGTACAGCGCCACGGTACTGATCGAGGAACTCCTCAGGAGGGCTAAGAAGGAGGGCCGCGTGGCATCCGTGATCATCGACGCTCACGGCGAGTACTCCTCGCGCGCCTCCCCCTCCCCCGGGACCCCCTCCCCCTCCGAGGGGCTCGGCCGCGCGAGCGTCGTCAAGGGCAGGGACATGCAGATTGGCGTCCCGAACCTAAGCGCCTATCAGTTCAGGGAGTTCGTCCCCGACATGTCTGGGAGTCAGGTCCGGGAGCTTGCCCGGGTGATCCGGGGCCTTCGAGCTGAGTTCCGCTCCGGCGGCGGCCCGTATGGCATCGACGACATCATCAACTGCATCAAGGAGAACGGCGACACTCACGGCGGCATGCGCCAGGCCCTGCTGGATCGGCTCTACGACCTCAGGTACCTCGGGATCTTCGGAAAGAACGACTACCCCAGCTGGAGGAGTCTGGTCAAGCCCGGCAACGCCGTGATTCTGGACCTAAGCGACATCCTGAACCTCCGGAAGAAACAGGTCATTGTGACTTACCTCGCGCGGAAGCTCTTCAACGCCCGCAAGGCAGGTCGCGCCCCCCCGTTCGTGCTGTTCCTTGAGGAAGCCCACCAGTTCGCCCCGTCGAAGGAGGCAGCCATCTCGAGCTCGATAATCCGGACCATCGCGCGGGAGGGTCGGAAGTTCTACGCCTCCCTCGTCCTGATCTCGCAGCGCCCGGTGAGGCTCTCCACCACGGTGCTGTCGCAGGCCAACACGAACATCATCCTGCGCGTGACGAACCCCTACGACCTGGACCACATCAAGCAGTCCTCGGAGCGGATAACCAGGGGCACCGCCGACGTGATATCGTCCCTGCCCGTTGGCGAGGCGTTAATCGTGGGCGAGGCGGTCAACCACCCGGTGTTCATCAAGGTCAGGGAGCGGCGATCGCGGGAGGCGTCTCACGGAGCGACTTTGGAGGACGTGGCGAGGCACTTCGAGCGCAGGAGCAAGCAGAAGCAGAAGGACGCTGAGGCGTTCATGTAGTGCGTCGATTTTGCACCTATTTCTCGGGGTAAATGTTTAAGTTTACGCTGGAGGATTACCTAAAGGTGACTTCGTGGAGCGTGAGCAGTGGCGGGAGAATTTCAGCTCCTGGTTCAACCGAGTCCTGCGCAGCGCCGACGTGATGGACACGCGCTACCCGGTCAAGGGACTTTATGTCTGGCGTCCCTACGGCCTCAAGCTGAGAAACCGTGTGGTCGGGATTGTCCGCGAGCTCCTCGAGGATACCGGGCACCAGGAGGTTCTATTCCCGCTCCTCATCCCCAGGACGGTTTTCGCGAAGGAGGCCGAGCACATCCGGGGGTTCGAGGACGAGGTCTACTGGGTCACGCACGGGGGATCAGACAAGCTCGACGTGGATCTCGCCCTCCGCCCGACCTCGGAAACCTCCATCTATCCCATGCTCAAGCTCTGGATACGCTCCCACGCTGACCTCCCCATGCGCGTCTACCAGGTCGTTAACATCTTCCGCTACGAGACCAAGATGACCAAGCCCATGATAAGGCTCCGCGAGGTCACCACCTTCAAGGAGGCGCACACCGCCCACGACTCTCCGGAGGGCGCCGAGAAACAGGTGGAGGAGGGCGTCAAGATTTACAAACAATTCTTCGACGAACTCTGCGTCCCATACATGATTACCCGCCGACCTCCCTGGGACACCTTCGCGGGGGCTGAGTACTCAATCGCGTTCGACACCCTCGCCCCGGACGGCAGGACCCTCCAGATCGGGACGGCCCACAACCTCGGGCAGAACTTCTCCAAGGTTTACGGCCTGACCTACGAGACCGCGAAGGGCGAGCACGAGCACATCTACCAGACCTGCTACGGGATCTCGGACCGGGTGATTGCAGCGGTGATAATGGTGCACGGCGATGACCGCGGGCTGCGCATCCCGCCAGTGGTCGCCCCGATTCAGGCCGTGGTAATTCCGATCCCGTATAAGGGTGAGGTGAAGAAGGTCCAGCGCGCCGCCGAGGGCGTCGTGGAGGAGCTGGCCAAGGCCGGGGTCAGGGTCCACCTCGATGATCGCGACCTCCGACCCGGCGACAAGTATTACCGCTGGGAGCGACGGGGTGTTCCGGTCAGGATAGAAATAGGCCCCCAGGACGTGAAGAAGAACCAGGTCACGCTGGTTCGACGCGACACAGGAAAAAAGAGTCAGATTTCGAGAAAGGGCCTTGTTAAGAAAATCAAGCTGGTATTTGGCCAAATCACCAAGAACCTCGCCAAGCGCGCGAGGGAGTTCCTCGAGGAGCACACCCGCGCTGCCGCGGACGCGAAGTCCGCCAAGCGCGTCCTCAGCGAGGGCGCCGGCATAGTCAGAATTGCCTGGTGTGGGAAGGAAAGTTGTGGCCTGAAGCTCGAGGAGGAGACCGGCGCAGATATTTTGGGCCCGGAGTTCAAGGGAAAGAAGATTCCAGGAAAGTGCCCGGTTTGCGGGAAGAAGACTGAGACTTCCGTGCTTATGGCAAAAACCTACTGATGGCTCAGCGCGTCCAAGATCTCCCTCTCAGTTGAAAATCCTGTCGGTCCCTTGTACCTTATCTTCATCCCCGCCGCGACCGATGCGAACTTCGCCGAGTCGACCGGTTTGCCAGTGTCAAGATACCTCGAGAGAAACGCCGCGCCGAAGACGTCCCCGGCGCCCGTGAGATCCTTCACCTCGACCTTCGTACCCTCGACCTCGCTAAACCCTTCCTTAGAGAGAATCGCGCACCCCGCAGCCCCCCGCGTCGCTATCGCGATTTCAGGGCCCATCCTCCCGAGTTCCTCCAGGGCACCTTTGAGATCGTCGGCGAAGGCCCCGAGCTCTTCCTTGCCGATTTTCACCACGTCGACGTTAGCCAAGAAGTCCGCTAGGTCATCGCGCTTTTGGACCTGGACTGCGCCCTGTTCGTCGATGCGCCTGAAGAGCCCTTGGGGATCTAGCACGACAATGTTGTCCTCCTCCTTCAGCGATTCGAGCAACTCGGGAGTTACCTCATCCGCGACAGGCGACACGTAAAAGCTTCGGGCCCCGCGGTATATATCTGGGACCTCTTCTGGGGAGATTTTGCTGGAGATGGGCCTGCACCTCTGCTCCCGGTTGCCTTGATCATCGTAGGTGTTCTCGAACGTGGTCGTCTCCTCTGGGGTTGCAAGGATCCCCTCCGTGTCGAGCCCGAACCTGCGGTACACCGGGGGAAATCTATCCGGGAAGTCCCTGCCAATCTTGGAAACCACTCCAACCCGCTTCCCGAGCGAGGCCAGAGCAAAACCCGCGTAGGTGGGAGCGCCACCGAGCATGTTCTCAATCACGCCCCACGGCAGCGAGTTCACGTCGACGGTGATGTGTCCGACGACTATGGTGTCGAAGGCCCGCTCCATTTTCACCGCTCCCTCTCACCCGCTATGAACTCCTCGACCGCTCGCTTTGCCTCGGAGTCCGGGATCTGGGTCGGCGGGTGCTTGAAGCAGTAGGCCGAGATGCTCGTGAGGGGGCCGCCCACCCCGCGGTCGAGCCCGAGCTTCACGGCCCGAATAGCGTCGATCACAACTCCGGCGCTGTTCGGGGAGTCCTCTACCGAGAGCTTGACGTCGATCGAGAACGGGACATCGCCGAATTTCCTGCCCCTCATGTTGATGTAGCATACCTTGTTGTCCTTCAGGAAAGGGATGTAATCGCTGGGCCCAATTTTCAAGGGAACCTCGTAGGGAACCTGAGACGCCACCGCCTCAGTTTTACTTATCCGCTTTGAGCTCAGCCGCCTCTCCTCAAGCATATTTAGAAAATCAGTATTCCCCCCTACATTGAGCTGGTAACTCTCGTCCATCTTCGCGCCCCGATCCAGGAGCAGGCGCGCGAGGGCCCGATGGAGAATTGTCGCCCCGACCTGTGACTTGATGTCGTCTCCGGCACACGGGATACCCGCATCCTCAAACCGCTTGCCCCACTCCCTGTCGGAGACTATGAACTCCGGGATGCAGTTGATAAAACCGCAACCTGTCTTCAGCGCCTGTTCAGCGTAATATCTAGAAGCCTTGTAGCTACCGACTGGCATGTAGCTCACCAGCAGGTCGGCGTTTGTTTCCTTGAGTACCTTGCCCACGTCGACCGGTTTTGCTGTTTTGTCGACCGGGATTACTCCCTTAAGGTACTCCCCGATCCCGTCCGCGACTTCCCCTCTCATGACCTCGACGCCGAGTTCAGGGACATCGCTGAACTTCGTGGTGCAGTTGGGCTTGGTGAATATGGCATCGGAGAGGTCCTTGCCGACCTTGTTCGCGTCCACATCGAAGGCAGCGACGAAGTTGACGTCTCTGATGTGGTAGCCCCCGAAGTTCACGTGCATCAGGCCTGGCACGAACTGGTCCTCTTGGGCGTCTTTGTAGTACGCTATACCCTGAATCAGCGAGGAGGCGCAGTTTCCGACCCCTGCGATCGCGACGTTTATTTTTGCCATATATCCAACACCAGCATATCTCCAATTCTGAAATACTTCCAATATTAAAACTTATAAGGTTTGCGGGCGGATTTTGATTGGGGATAGTTTTGGCGATGCGACGACTTGAGCGCAAGACGACTAAGGAGCTGATGTGGCCTTACGTCCTGCAATTGCTCCAGAAGCGCCCGATGTACGCCTACGAGATAAGGAAGGAGGTCCAGGAGCGGTTCGGGTGGAAGCCCCCGCTGGTGACATCTTACACGGTTCTGTACAGGCTGCAGCGCAAGGGTCACGTTAGGACCGAGTGGCGCCAGCAGCGAGGTAGGCCAGCTCGCAAGTACTACAAGATCACTCCCAAGGGGAGGAAGTTGATGCGCCAGGCCAAGAAGTACTTCGCCGATCTCCATAAGAAGTTCAAGTGAGGTGCCCCCACATGTTGAACAGGATACGCGGGAGGATTAACCCAGCAATCGAGGCGGCTGCGAGGCCTTTCGCCCGGGCCGGTTTCACCCCCAACGGCCTGACTGTGCTGGGGTTGCTGATCGGCACCCTGGCGGCCCTCCTCTTCGCGTTCCAGGAGCCGCTCTGGGCCGGGTTGGTCGTCCTGGTCTGTGGGTTCTTCGACATAATCGACGGGGCCGTGGCACGCCTGACCGGAAAGGTAACGGACTTCGGCGGGGTGCTGGTCTCGGTGTTGGCTAGGTACGTGGACTTCGTCCTCTTCGTGGGCATT
>CAZKSL010000003.1:0-20435 GCA_964555495.1 Hadarchaeota archaeon (SeqCode) | reverse complement strand
GTTGTTGATCATCCTCTTCCTCATCTTCAATAGTCTGCTTCCGGTATACCTTGTCAGATATTGACTTATCACTATTCCTTATTTCGATGTAACGACAGTATGAGTAATAATCTGGATCATCTACACGGAACACCCACCTACCGGGGGTGACACTATAGGTCGTGTAACCGTCTGGCCAGACAACTGTTCCATTAGAATTTGTAGTGCCTTCAATATACTCCCACTCATACCAATCTTCTTCGCCTAGTGTAACATGCACACCTTCAGCAGGGTCAGTATATTCCTGATCCCAGAGGGTGATAGCTAACTCAGGCCATTCAACAGTCACTGTTTTGGTCTCTGTATCCTTTTCACCATCGTCATCGGTTACCGTGAGAGTCACAATATAATTACCAATTGAGGAATAACTGTGCGTCGGATTTTGCTGAGTAGAAGTTGAAGTATCGCCAAAGTTCCACAACCATTCGACTATCGTTCCATTTGGGTCGGAAGATTCATCAGTAAACGCAACTGTCTCGTTAACTACAGGAGAAAAAGGCGCGTAAGTAAAGTCTGCTGTTGGAGCATGGACGGGCACATAAGTTCCCGTGATCGTTCTGGTTTCTCCGGTGGCCAATGTAACCGTCTGCGATGGCGGAGTCTCATAGCCCTCTACGTTATCAAAACTCACCGTGTAAGTGCCCGGGCTCAGGGTTCTTGTCTGAGGAGCGGTTGGGGAAGCGATCCCCCATGAGACACGGTTCACAAAAACTTCTCCATTTACTGGTGTTGTATACACGGTAAGCGTTGCTGGCTCCGGAACTTCGTAGGTGACCGTGAGCTTCGGCAACTGCCAAGATCTTTTGCCAATACAAACAGATTCGTTTGGTGATTCAGGAGTAGGGGGTGTCGAACTTATGTCTCTAGAATTCCTAAGACAAAGCTTTGTCGTCCCTGTCTTGTTTATCCACTCCATGCCTGCCGAATTAAGCGTGATATTGTTATAATCTTCTGTGACAAGGACAGATGTGTTAAAACTCCCGCCGTTTCCAGAGTAGTGACCGTAATAGTAGTCCCCTGCCTCAAGCGGGTAGTGGGGATATATCGGCTGCCCGTTCTGAACGACTATATCAAAATGGGTGTCCAAATTATAATAATCACAAAATAATGAAAGCGTTGCTGACGTGATCGGTGGGTTATCAGGGACGGAAGAGGTATCAAAGAAAACGAATCCCCTTACGATTTGGTAATAACCAACCCATCTTTGCCCAATATTAAAAATATTACCCCCAACACGAAGACCAGACGCCTTATCGTGAGCTAACGAGTAGTCCCCATCTGAACCAACTATATGCGCGCTATCCGTCAAGTAGAAAATCTCCTCTGGATCGAGCACGATTTTCTGACCAGCAGATAAATCAAAATTACCGAATGTGACTGCGATGGTTGAAAATCCAGTTGCGGCGTCTTTATAGGTCTCGAATGTCTTTAACGTGGTCAAATCGTATCCCCAATTGTCGGGATATCGTGGGCAAACATCGTCGAAGTTCAGGCTTGCAACGAAGTTTCCGTCAGCCCCATATAAAGTGCCGAAGGGAACGACGTTGTCTTTGGCCCAGACCTTAGACGTGTCGAAGTTCTCGACGAAGGGTCCGAGCCTCAATTGCCATGCTGGCGATCGCATAACCCAAACCACAGAGTAATTATCCGCGACCTCGGCAGTTAGCTTGACTTCAGGCTTGATCACAGGTCCACTTATCCTGAACGTTATATCGACCATCGCAACTTTTTCTTGGGTAAGCATTAAATCGGCATTGAGCGTCAGGTGCAAGTCCGCAGAGTTTTCATAGGGTATGCCCCAGCTTAAGTTGGCCATCCGAAGTTCATCTTCGCCCTTGTTCACGACCAAGTCCTGCAGTGTTAGTAGGTCGTTGTCAGGATTGTATGCTTTTACTTCCCCTGTAATTTTGTCCACGACGAAGCTCGCAGGTCTACCCGTGTTATCGTAAGGCACCTTGATGATGAAGCTCGTGGAGTTCTCGCTCCAAGCGTGGCTCTTCCATTCATTATCATCGAGGAAGTACCTAGCACCGGCATAGATTATCATCTTTCTATCGGGGCTCATGGCATATTCCTCGAAGTTCCAACCCTTCCTCGCCAATGAGCCCGCCCGCGCTGACTCAATCCCACTTTCTTGGATTGTGTTGTCAACTCCGGATAAATTAACGGGATTGCTCAGGAATTTTTCAGAACTTAGAGCCACAGCGAAAGTTTGATTATTCAATCCATTGATGATTAATTGACTTGCCGAGAGTGAAATGATCAACGAACTCGCCAACAAGACGATTAATGCGGGTGCAAATGTTGACCTCAAGACCCAGCCTCCCGCTAGATTAATGCCACTTTCTTTATTAAACATTTTTTTGCCAAACGCGCAAGATGCCGTTGAGGTTCCTATAAATCAGGCCTTTTGCCTGTGTTTTATAATGAGAAGCGTCACCAGCACCAGTGCCACCAGCAGCGCCGCAGCTACCCCCCATGTACTTGGCACCTCTTCGGTGCTTGATAATTCTTCGGCTTCTGTTACCGTTGGACCGTTTATTGCGCCATTTTCCGGGCACCTGATCGTGTGGGGCCCTTTACGCGCTTGGAAGTAGTATGTGTGGGATCCCAGGCCCAGGCTGGTTAAGTACTGGTAGACGGCGCCGGTATAAAACGTCCCTGATACGCTTGCCATCGAATGCGGGACGTTATCTATGTAGACGCGGACGTAGTCGGGATATGCACCTGCATTGTCTTGGTAGGTGACCTCGTAGGTGAAAGACGTGTTCTCCCCGCCCGAGGAGGGGCTAACGGAGGCGTCTGTTAAGGTTGGTGCTGGGGGCAGATAAAATACGCTTTGTTTGTCTACCTTTCCAAGGTAGTCCCAGTGTATTCTTTCGAGACAAAAGTCGCATAGGATTGTAGAGCCGGATAAATCAAAGACCCCTCCGAAGATACAGAGGTTGTCCTCGCTGTAGTGCTCCATCTCAGGGCTGTAGTGATCTGGAGCACCGAAGTCATGTATTAGTTCATGCGCGAGAGACACCCGTCGATGGCGCCTCTGCCATATGTCGCCAAAGAGGTCATCAGCACCTAGCCAAGCGCACCCCCAGTTGTTGGCTCCTCCCCCTCCAACTGACCCCTCTATTATCCCGTAAACGACATCGCTGGTATCCCAAACATTCTCGGCCGCTACCGGGTCGTGCTTGTACCAGTAGGCCATGAAGAAGCTCTCGCGGGCGTTTTCGGATGCGAATTCAGGTATCTCGACTTCCCCGTAAAACCTCCACTCCCATTCGAGGTCGGTGTACCGGGACACGAAATTCTCGAAGTCGCAGAAGTCGATACCAAAGTGAACGCCGAGATTCTCAAGTTCCGGGCACTGCCGATAGACCTCCTCAATGTCGGTCATGTCCGCCTTTATCTGGTTCTCCCAGTCCGACACGACGTTCTCGTAATAAAAATAGACGAACGTGACCGTGACAGTATTATCCGCAACTAGGTTGTTGTCCGCGTCTGCGGCTAGGTGGTATTGTGTGGATCTCAGGGGGATTTCTGGGGATATTTGGGCTGCAGGAGCGCGCAGGCCAGTGCCACCCGCATGATCCGACAGACCCATTATCAGCAGGGCGACGACTAGTCCCCCCAGCGCTATTTTTCCCATCTCTAACCCATCCTATTCTTGATTTCGTTTTCCGACGCTTTAAGCTATCACGCACTACTTGTCCGAAAACCTCATGCCAAGCTCTCACTCTAATCGCTCAAAGATACCCTGGTAAATTTAGTAGATTAAAAGGAGATCTTTGAACAACTATCCAATTTTGGATATGTTAAGAAAGCTCGATGACGTATAAAACAAGGATTTTTTATTGGTTTTAAGCAATAGGATGTATTGGGGGAGTTTCTTGGGAAGGAGGATAATCCTACTCGTTTTTTGCTTGGCTTTTCTTACGATTTCGAACTTGCAGGTTCAGCAAGCAAGCGCCCAAACGGGAGATAATCTAACTCCACATGGCCCAATTCATATTGTCGGGAATGATAATTTTACCCCCGCGAATGGAGTCGCGGAGGGTAACGGAATAGAAGATGACCCTTACATCATTGCGAACTGGAGAATAAATTCTGAAAATGGGGATGGGATAAAAATTGATAACACAACTTCCCACTTCATCATTAGAAACTGTTACATTGATCGTGCACCCGAAAACCGAGCAGGCATCGGCCTGGTGGGTGTGGAAAACGGTAGTATAGAGAACTGCACTCTAGAAAATAACAACGTTGGAATAGGACTCATTACATTTTCTAGCAACAATATTATAGAGAGAAATAAATTAAGCTCAAACTCTATAGGAGTTTATTTTGACTGGTCTTCAAATAATCATGTGAACAACAATTCTTTAAACGAAGATGCGATCGCCCTTGATTTTTCTGATAACAATGAAATTATCGGGAACACTGTGGAGTCGGGATTTGGGATAACTCTAGGGTTTTCTCAAAATAATTCGATAGAAAATAACATCGTAAAATCAAACAAAGCTGGAATCTGGTTACTTACTTCCCCAAACAACACTGTAGTTAACAATACAGTATCTATGAGCGAAGACTATGGAATTTTCCTCACCATTAGATCAGAGAATAATCGGATCTACCACAACCATCTTGAGAGTAACGAGACCCAAGCTTACGATATCGGCTCGAATTACTGGGACAACGGAAGTGAAGGAAATTATTGGAGCGATTATGAAGGTGAGGACAAGGATGGTGATGGGATAGGTGACGTGCCGTATCTGATTCCTGGAGATAATAATCAAGATCGCTATCCTCTAGTACCCTCTCCAACTCAAACTTCCGAAACCAGCACTCCGCCCCTAGTCTGGATTGTCCTGATAACAATAATCGCGTCCGTCGCAGTCACAGCGTTCATATTGAAGGGAAAATCTTAGTGAACTTTATTCCCAGAAAACTGAACAACTACCAATATTAGAATGCGCAATAGCAGACAATTTCATAACGCGTACCTCTAATTTTGACTGCAAGATAAGAAGAGGGGAGGCATCGTCGGGCGGGCCCTCCCCCCTGAGCGACTACCTCGGGGTGGCCCTATCTCTTGATAGCCCCGATTACAGATAGTCTATTTTTAAATTGATGGGACTCCCCAGCCCATCAGAGCTAGGGGTCCCATGGGTATACACCCCGCCATCGGAGGCTGGACCGAGGAGGTGGGGTGATCTTGCTCCACTGACGAGAAGGATGGCACGGAGGGCATTCCCGAGGCTTGGGTCAATCCTCGCGCCCCAGATTACCTGCGCGTCGGGACTGACGCGGGCCCGGATGAGTTCGCCGATCTGATTGGCCTCCGCGAGAGTTACATCGGGACCGCCACAAATCTGCATCAGGACCCCGCCGGCCGTCGAGTAGTCGACATTGCCCAGGAGGGGGCAGGAGAAGGCCTGCTCAATCGCCCGCCTAGCGCGATCCTTCGCGTCGGATTCGCCCACGCCGACCATGACCACGTTGCCGCTCTCTATCACTGCGCGAACGTCGGCGAAATCGAGATTAATCAGGCTGGGCAGCATTATGGCCTCGGTTATCCCCTTGACCATGTGAGCCAATACCTCGTCCGCCATCGAGAAAGCATAACTCATCGGCACCCCGGGCGCGAGCCCCAGAAGGCG
The DNA here is from genome assembly GCA_964555495.1 of Hadarchaeota archaeon (SeqCode). Lineage (GTDB taxonomy): Archaea > Hadarchaeota > Hadarchaeia > Hadarchaeales > JAGGTB01 > CAZKSL01. The sequence goes on along the minus strand of CAZKSL010000003.1, from coordinate 14,739 downwards.
ATTATTGTCGATCACCACCGTCGAATCCACGTTCTCCCTGAGCTCGCGGAGTCCCTCAGTCGCCTTTTCGACGCGCCCCTTCTCCATGCGGAACGGTATTGTCACGACCCCCATCACCAGGGCGCCCTGCTCCTTGGCTATCCGCGCGACAATCGGTGCGCCTCCGGTGCCGGTGCCCCCGCCCATGCCGCAGGTTACGAAGACCAGATCTGAGCCAGCAAAGATCTCCCTAAACTTGTCCTCGGCCTCCGCCACGGCTCGCCTGCCAATCTCGGGCGAGCCCCCAGCGCCGAAACCCTTGGTGATCTCATACCCGACCAGGATCTTGTGGGCGGCCTTGACTGTGTCCAGGTGCATCTTGTCCGTGTTCACCGCGACTATCTCGGCCCCGGTGACTCCGATGGAGGCGAGGCGATTCACCGTGTTGTTCCCAGCGCCCCCCACCCCCGCCACGACAATCTTGGTTCGGGCGGGGGTGAGGTCTTGGGAAGGAGTTGAGCTTAAATGTGATTTGGGCGGCTCCATGCCCGCGCTCTCGAGGACGCTCCTGAGAAGTCCTGCCACCTTAACCCTCCGTCCTTATCAGGTCGAGATATCTCCGCGCGATGGGTCCGTGACTCATCAACCTCCACCTCCACTATTTTTCAACATAGCCTTCCTCTCTCGCTTCCTCACCCAGCTTCAGCAGATCCTTCCGCTTCTCGATGTTGTCGCTGAGCCAGACCTGGACAAGCGTGCGAATGACTTCACTTCGGGTGTTGCCAAAGGCGGGCATCAAGTCGTCAACTAGCTTCAAATGAACGCCATCTAGGAATACGCGAACCTCGGCCTTCTTCTGAGCGGGCTTACGAGCCACCTGCCATCCTCCTGGGCTGCAGTCAGACGTCAGTCAAACTGCGGTTCATAGTATCGAGAGGGAGGTATTTAAGGGTTTTGTTTTGAGATAGCGCTTAAAAATAGGCGAATTTCAGGAAAAGAAGCCTCAAAACCCCTGAGCCATTATTACTTCAACTTTGTAGACCCTTCCGTCGTGATAGGACCTTACCGGGGGCGCTTTCTACCCTGAGATCGCTTAAAAACTATGTTGCCCGGCACTTTGCCCTCCCGGATCTCGTGCAAGCCCTCACTCGCAAGCCTCGCTGCAACTCCAGCATTTTGGCCGGAGCCAACGCCGGCCTTGAGCTCAACCCCCGAATCCCCCTTTACCTCGGAGAAAACTGCCTCAAGCTCTTCCGCGCCAAGGCCGTTTGATGGCGCCATGAAATTGTCCCCACCAGTATAGAAGACCAAAGCGTTGCGCCGGTGCAGAGAGTTCATCAGAGACAGGTGCGTCCGCTGGAGCAAGAGGTGAGTGTCGTAGATCGGCTCGCTGTCCGTGATGATGGAAGAGTGGTTTACGTCCACGTGTGCAATTTGGACCCAGTCCTCGTCGGGAGACACTACACAGTTGCCCGCTAGCTTCGACTTTCGCTCGGCTGATCGACTGCTCCCCTCGCCCTGGAGCGCCAAGGTCGCGAGCACCTGAGCCTCGTAGGAGAGTTGAGCGGCCCCCACTCCCATACTCACAGAGACCGGGAACTTCTCATTCACCGCCCCCTGAATCTCGCGGTGGCCCTCGAGGGAGATGCCGTTTGAGATCGCGAGGATATTGTCAAATCGAGTGATGAATGCCAAGCCCCCCCTTGAGCCGAACTCCGCCTCCAACTCGGCAAAAAGCTCCGCCTGAAGCCGCTGGATCTCCACCTCCGGCTTGGGCTTGGGCGTCACCGTCCAGGGGCCGTAGTTGTCTATTTGGATCAGGGTGAGCTGCACCTTTCGCAAGGAACCACCATCGCCTGATTTATTGCCCCGAGGACTGATAAATAACGTGTGGTATCGGGATGCGCGTGCGCTGCGAGACATTCGGCTGCACCATGAACAAGGGGGACAGCGAACTCATGCTGGGGCGACTAACCGAGGCTGGGCACCGCGTAGTCGGCGCCCTCGAGGACGCGGATCTCGTCCTAGTCAACACCTGCGCCGTCAAGGGGCCGACCCAGCGCCGAGTGCTCCGAAGGCTGGAAGAACTTCGCCAGCTCGACGGAAAAAAAATAGTGGTCGCCGGGTGCCTACCGCTCATAGATCCGAGGTCGATCGACCGGGCCGGAATCTTTGAGGGGGTTATCTCGTGCCACGCGACCGACTCGATCGTGCAGGTCGTGGACAAGATCGCCGAGGGCAAGACCAACGTTCGCTCACTCCAAGGGTCCTCTAAAAAACTGTGTGCACCTAAGCTGTGCGGGAGCGAGGTCAGCGCGATAGTTCCGATATCGGAGGGATGCACGTCGAACTGCAGCTACTGCGCCGTCAAATTCGCGAGGGGGAAGTTGAGGAGTTTTAACCCGGATGAGGTCTTGGCTGAGATTGAGGATGCCCTCCGCTCGGGCCGGCGGGAAATCCTGCTAACCGCCCAAGACACGGCTGCCTACGGCATGGACTCCGGCACGTACCTCCCGGAGCTGCTCGAGAAGATCACCCAGCTCGACGGAAAATTCAGGGTGCGCGTGGGAATGATGAACCCTGCCATGGGCAAGCTACTCATGCCCGAACTCTTGGACGCGTTCGACGACGAGAAAATTTACAAGTTCCTCCACCTGCCAGTCCAGAGCGGAGACGATGGAGTGCTCAGGGAGATGCGCCGAGGGTACACAGTTGAGGAATTTTTGAAAATAGTAAACGCATTCAGGGAGCGATTCGAGGACCTTTACCTCGCGACGGACGTGATCGTCGGGTTCCCGGGAGAGGAAGAGGCAGCGTTTGAAAACACATGTGAGTTGATTGAGCGGGTCAAACCGGACAAGGTGAACCTGACGCGCTTCTCCCCGATGCCTGGGACCGATGCCGCCCGCATGCCTCAAGTCGAGGGGCGGGAGAAAAAGCGGAGGTCGAGGCTGCTCAGCACCAAGTACCGAGCGATAGGGCACGAACAGAACAAGCGCTATGTCGGACGGACCGCGGAGGGCTTAGTTGTGGAAGAGGGTAAGAAAGGCGGCTGGGTCGCGAGGCTGCCAAACTACAAGCCAGCCATCGTCGAGCGGGCGGGGCCAGGAAAATTTGCCAATGTCAGGATAACCGATGCTAGGCCAACTTACCTGATGGGCGAGGTTGTTGGGGTGAACAAGTGAGAATTCCCTGCGCGCTGACAATTGCGGGCTCGGACTCTGGCGGGGGCGCTGGAATCCAAGGGGACCTAAAGACCTTCGCCTCGCTCGGCGTCCACGGCTTGAGCGTGATAACCGCGGTGACTGCCCAAAACACCCAAAGGGGCGAGGGCACCTTCGAGCTCCCGCCCGAATTTGTGAAAAAACAGCTCAATGCCGTCGCGCGCGACTTCGATGTGGAGTGGGCGAAGACGGGCATGTTGTCGGGTGCCGACATTATCCGAGAGGTCGAAGCTGGCGCTAAGCGCCACCGACTTCGGCTGGTGGTTGACCCCGTGATGGTTGCAGCCAGCGGGGGACAGCTGCTTAGAGATGACGCGCTGGATCAGCTCAGGGGACTACTGAAGCGAGCCGAACTCGTGACGCCGAACATTCCCGAGGCCCAGCGGTTGGCGGGGATGAAAATCCAATCGGCGAAGGATGTGAAAAATGCGGCGCGTAGGATATCTAAGCTAGGCCCAAAGGCCGTCCTAATCAAGGGGGGACACCTACCCAGGCGCGACATCCTCGATTTATTGCTCGTGGGCGGGAAATTCCGAGAGTTTAAGGGGGTTCGTGTTACCAGCGAACCAGTGCATGGAACCGGTTGTTCGTTCTCCGCGGCGATAACGGCTGAATTGGCCAAGGGTGCCAAACTCACCGAGGCGGTGCACAGCGCGAGAGAATTCATCGTTGAGGCCATCGAGGGGCGGCTGAAGGTCGGCAGGGGTCTGAGCCCAGTAAATCCGCTTGCATCGCTGGGGGCTGAAGTTGAGGAAGTTAAGGCTCTGCGCGAGGTCTGGACCGGCGCGCAGCTCTTGGTCAACGAACCGAAGTTCGCCGAGCTACTGCCGGAAGTCGGCTCGAACCTCGTCATGGCTCTGCCGGGAGCGAGGGAGAGGTCCGAGGTCATTGGACTCTCCGGGCGGATAGTCCGAGTCGGAAATTGCCCCCACCTGACGGGCTTCCCAACGCGAGGGGGGTCCGAACACGTCGCGAACATCGTCCTCACCGCAACGCGCCACGACCCGGAAGTCAGGGCTGGGATGAACATCCGCTTCTCCGACGATGTCCTGAAAAAATGCCGGAGGCTGGGACTCAGCGTGTCCTCCTTCGACCGCAGGAAAGAACCCCGGGGAGCGAAGACCATGCGCTGGGGCACAGAGCGGGCGATAAAGTCCGCGGGCGGAGTCCCCGACGTGATTTTCGACCAGGGTGCCAGGGGAAAGGAGCCCATGATAAGGCTGCTGGGCCAAACTGCGACCGAGATTGCGGAGCGGGCGCTGGAGCTGGCAAAAGATTTAAGGCGATAGAAGACAAGGCCAGCCAGCGGAGGCATCAAATGGGCAGGGTACGACAGACTTACATCAAACGGGCTGCACGGAATCTGCTAGAGCGCTATCCAGACAAATTTTCGACCAGCTATGAAGAGAATCGCCGTGTGCTGGGGGAACTGACCAACATCGAGAGCAAGCCCCTCAGAAACCGGGTAGCCGGCTACATAGCCACCTTGTTAAAACAGAAGGGCGACTGAACCCTCGTTTCTTTGCAGGAAATTGTACGTTATAGGCCAAAAAGTACCTGATATTCGCCTACTAGGCCCCGGTTGGCGTGAAAACTCATTTTAAAAGCGAGGCACATAGGGGGCATTGTTAGAGCGGACTGGAGACGCCCATGAGCAAAACCGTAGGGATTCTCACTCACACGGATGTGGACGGCATCTGCTCCGCCACGCTTGCCAAAACCGCTTATCCCGACGCGGCAATCAGTTTCGCCGAGCCCCCCGAGCTAGCCTCGAAACTTAACGACCTGCCAGACTGGGACGCAGTTATCGTCTTGGACTTGGGGATAAACTCAGCCCAGAAGGCGAGAGCAAAAAAAGCGTTCGATGCGGCGTCGAGGTTCCACGAGATCATTTACATCGACCATCACATCTTTCCCCGAGGGCTGACGAGCAGAAACCTTCCCTGCAGCAGAGTGATCCACAAAACGAACGTCAGCGCCTCGGAACTCGCCCTCGACTTCTTCAAACCCCCGAGATCCCTCGAGTACATCGCACTGATGGGGGCAATAGGTGACTACCAAGAAAGGACGCCCAGGATGAAAAAACTGCTCAGGAGGTACGGCTCGCGGGTCTCCTATCTTGAGACTCTCCTACTGGAGCAGGGACTGGAGGAGGATCGGACAGATCTCAGGTTCAGGCATAAGATCATCGATGAGCTGACTAGTGGGAAATGGCCCTCCAATATCCCTGGGATGATGGACCGCGCGCGATCGGCAATAAGGAATGAACGTGCCTTGCAGATGCACGTCGAAAAGAATGTTAAAAAGATGGGAGAAAAGATTGCCGTCGTAACTGACATTCCATTCATGGCAACCGGCAAGGCCGCCGTCTACGCGATAAGATGCACAAATGCCGAGATAGGGATTGGGGCGTACCGCGACGGCAAGAACATTCGCATAAGCATGCGGAGAGAGGACGGATCGAAAGTCAACCTGAATAAGTTGATCAGAAATGGAACGTTGAGATTGGGGGGAACCGGAGGTGGCCACGAAGCAGCCGTGGGCGCCCACATTCCAGCCAAGAAGTTCGATGGATTTCTCAAGTACTTGAAGCGAGATATCGGTCCCTAAAGGCAGGGGCTACGCCAATTTTTTAATCAGGCGACCAGACGGTGATTTGGGGCATCGCTTGACATCTCGCGCCGAGATAGCCATAACAGGAGTAGTCCAAGGCGTTGGCTTCAGACCTTTTTGTTATCGTCTTGCCGCGCGCTTCGGGCTCAAAGGCTTCGTGCGCAACATGGGGGATGCGGGAGTGCAAGTGATTGTTGAGGGGGACAAAGGTGCGATAAACGGCTTCATTGGAGCTCTTCGACCCAAGCAGCCGCCGATGTCTCAAATCGACGAGATAAAAATCAGATGGGTGACTGCGACGGGAGAGTTCAAGGGGTTCGAGGTAGTCAAAAGTGAGAGTGGCGGCCTTGGCCTGTCCTCAATAGCCCCACCAGACATCGCCCTCTGTGACGACTGCCTCCGGGAGATGCTGGACTCTGGGGATCGTCGTTTTCACTATCCATTCATAACCTGCGTCAACTGCGGACCAAGGTTTACCATCATCGAGGAACTTCCCTATGACCGGCCTCGAACATCGATGAAGGAGTTCCCCCTCTGCAACGATTGTTCCAAGGAGTACACGGACCCCGCGGATAGGCGGTACCACGCCGAGCCGACCTGCTGCCCCGCGTGTGGCCCCAAGATGAGCCTCTACCGATCCACGGGTGAAAGTGTTAACGTCGCAGATGTCCTCCGCGAGACTGCGAAACTGCTGGACCAAGGAGGAATAGTTGCAATCAAGGGGATCGGGGGGATTCACGTCGCGGCGAAGACCACCTCGGACGATGTCATGAAACGGTTGCGCGAACTCTTCGGTAGGCCGCAACAACCCCTAGCCGTGATGTCCAAAGACCTCGAGACAATTAGGACCTTCGCGAAAGTCAACCCGCGCGAGGCAGAACTCCTGATATCCTACCGCCGTCCGATAGTGGTGCTCAAGCGTTCGGATGACTACCTGCTCTCAGAACTGGTAGCTCCAGGCCTCGACTCTGTGGGTGTGATGCTCCCCTACTCTGGAGTTCACCATCTGATTCTGCGGCACGGAGAGGATCCGGCGTACGTGATGACCAGCGCCAACCTCCCTGGCTTGCCCATGCTGATCGACAACCAAGAAGCCCTTGCCGCCCTGAATGGACTGGTCGACTACCTGCTCCTCCACGACCGAAAGATAGTCAGCCGGTGCGACGACTCCGTAGTCAGGCTCACGGCTGGCGAGCCAACGTTCCTCAGGCGCTCCCGCGGGTATGTTCCCATGCCACTAGACCTGAAGCTGGAAAGCAATGCGCGCGTGTTGGCGCTCGGAGCCGAACTCAACGTGGCGGCCTCGCTCCTCGTGGGCGGGCGGTGCTTCCAGAGCCAGTACATCGGCGACGTTGACAAGGTGGAAACCCTCGAATACCTACGCGAAGCGGTGGCCCACCTGATGCGTCTCCTCAACCTGGACAGCGCGGACGTAGTCGCCCACGACCTGCACCCGAGATATGAGACAACGGCGGAGGCAAAGTCGATTGCGGAGAGATTCGGCGCAAAGACCGTAGGAGTTCAACATCATCACGCGCATCTCTGCTCGTTGATAGCCGAACACGAGCTCGAGGAGATGGTGGGTATAGCCGCGGACGGCGCCGGCTACGGGCAGGACGGGACAATCTGGGGCGGCGAGGTGATGGTCGCGACCCCGACTGATTTCAAGAGAGTTGGGGGGCTCGCCGGGCAGCCGATGCCGGGAGGTGACCTGGCGACCCGGTTCCCCGCCCGAATGGTTGCTGGGATTCTCTGGGGTGCCCTTGACCCAACGGAGATCGAGCGAACTCTAGGGGAGTTCTGTCCCAGCGGGTTCAAGCGAGGCGGCGAGGAGGTGGCAGTTGTGTTGCGCCAGCTCGAGAGGAACCTGAATGTGTTTCAGACCTCCAGCTGCGGAAGGGTGCTGGACGCTGTGGCCTGCCTGCTTGGCATTTGTAGCGAGCGTACGTACGAGGGGGAGCCAGCTGTGAAACTCGAGACCGTGGCGAGCGCCGGCGATCCCGAAAAAGTGCGGCTGGATCCGAGCTTCAAGAGAGAGAACGGGAAACTGGTGGTGGACACCTCGAAATTGCTAAGAGAGGTCCTAGAGGCTCGCAGGGCCCGGACGGCGAGACGGGACATCGCGGCGGGGGCGCAGCAGGCGATAGCCGATGGGCTGGCGAGGTTGGCTATCGACGCAGCTAAGCTAGAAGGCGTGGATACAATCGGTGTCTCGGGCGGAGTGTTCTACAACAGCGCGGTGACCGAGAGGGTGCAGGAACTCGTGAGAGAGGCAGGGCTGAAGTTCGTCCGGCATAAACGGGTGCCGCCCGGTGATGGAGGGATTTCAGTTGGACAGTCGCTGATCGCGGCAAGCCGAGAACGATCTACTTGAAGACGTAGAGTTCTTCCTCGTACCTTCTCCCCTCGAATAAGCTCCCAGACGGCAGGCGTTCTATCTCTTTGCCCCTTAGGAATTCTTCCAAATCGCGGTTGAGTTCTGGCAGTTGCTTGCTGCCGGAGGTCAGCCAATCGAGCGAAACGTTGACCCCCATGGGCCTGGCGGGTACTACGTGGCGCGTGGTCTTGTGGGTGAATACCTCCCCCGAGCGAGCTGCTTCGAGAACCTCCTCCTTCCTCACAGTCGGGATTAAAAGAGCTGCTCCCTCACCCGACTCAGCTTTTCGAAGTGCATCATTTTTTGTCTCGTAGGTCACCTGCATCTTTCCACCAGCCAGAGATTTCTCAAGGGTTTTGATCTGGCTGTGAATCTCCCTTATCCTCATTCCCTCGCCTTTGAGTGAATAGCATTTGTCCCCCGCCAGGAGGATTGCCGAAATCTCACGGCGATTCAGGGGGGCGATAGCGCCTTCCAACTCGGTCGGCTCTGACTCGAAGCCCGCTGACTTGCCTGCTTCAAGTATCTCTTCCATCCTACCTCCCCTAATCAGCCGGTGCCAAGCTTCCACTTTCACACTTGGATTTTGGTAATCAACCAAGCAAGCCAAAGCGAACTTACAGCTGAGTTCCTTGAGCGCCGCTACCCTATGCATGCCGTCCAAAACGACCAAGTCTCCAGAGCTAACAATTACTGGATGTCTCAGCGTGCCATCTGATTTTATCTCGGCCGCAAGGGACTCGAGCAGATCCGGTATTATCTCCTCATGTATCCTAAGCTTACCCATCTCCTCGAGCGCCACCTCGAGCTCCAGTTTCGGCGTGGATATCTTAAAGACCAAAACCACCACCCGGCTAACCGCCGACGAATTTTGGGCGCAGGGAGAGCAACCTGGGCAGGGGCAGGGGTCTGGACGGCATCCCTGCGATCTCGCGCTTCACCTTGTCGGCAAGCCCCTTCACGGTCATGGACTTCGGTTCCCTGGCTCCCCTAACTCTAACCGGAAGCTTCTTCGCCTTGAGTTCTTTATCGCCGACGACCACAATGTGAGAAATCCACTCGCGCTCGGCGTCGCGCACGCGTTTGGAGACGGTCGCGTCCCGGTCGTCGATATCCGCGCGAACTCTGGCCCTGGAAAGCCGATCAGCTAGCTTCTCACAGAACTTCAGGTGGCGCTCCCCGACCGGCACAAGTCTGACCTGAGTCGGCGCCAGCCAGAGCGGGAGAGACGGCGGGGCCTTGGCTTTAATCTGCTTCGCGGCCTCCTCAAGCATGGCGTAGATCCAGCGCTCGATTGACCCCATCGAGGAGTGGAGGATGGTACAACCGCGTTTCTCACCCTTCTCGTCGACGTAAAATATCCCGTAGCGCTCGGAGTCCTCGAGGTCGAGTTGGACCGTCGAGAGCTGTCCGTTCCCCCCGACCGAATCAACTTCTTGGAACTCGTGCTTCATCACCCAGTAGTGCTTCCGCTCGGGCAGGAGTTCGATCAGCGCGGGGCTGTTCACTTTCTTCAGAAGGCTGGCGACGAATTTTTTATTATCCTCGTAAAAGTCCTTGACTACTCGGAAGGCGACGACGTAATCGACCTTCATCGCGTCGACGAGTTTGGTGTAGATTTCAAACAGTTGCTTGTACTCCTTGAGTCCCTGCTTCAAATCGCGGCAGAAACAGTGGAGGTCCGGCATGGTGAACGCCCGGAGGCGCTTCAGCCCCACGCACTCGCCGCTCTGCTCCAGACGGTAGGAGGGAGAGAGTTCGTAGATCCTCACTGGGAGCTGCCGGTGGCTCATCGTCGTGTTCTTCATTATCTTGAAGAGGCCGAAATCGCCGGCGAACCTGAGCAGGAGGGTGCGGTTGGGGAGCCTGATCTTGTAGTCTTTCTGGTAGAAGCGTGTGGCCTGCTCACGTATGTCTGGCTCGTCTGCCTTGTAGAGCACGGGAGTCTCGATCGGTGACGCGCCCACCTCCCGGGCGAGCTGGTCGGCAAGGTCCTCAAGCATCCCACGGATGAACGCACCCTTCGGGTAGAACCGGAGGTGGCCGGTGTCGCTGGCCGGCTCGTAGTCGGCGAGTTCCAGCTTGCGCATGAGCTTGATGTGGGGCGGCTCCTTGCCAGGCTTCTGGCCCAGCTCCTCGCTCAGGATGAACTGCTTGAGGACGGGCTGGTCCTTGAGCGCCTTGCACGAGTCCACGTCCCCTAAATCCAATTCATGTTCCTTCCCGTCGGGGGTGAGCACGAGGTACTCACTCGGCTCCCGCTCCTCCTCGGGGGCTTCCTCGACCGCCTCGGGAGTTATCGTCCGGGAGAGCTCGGATAGCGGGTGTCCCTTACAGCTGAGTTTGAACGCCTTATACCAGCCGAACGGCAGGCGCAAAACCTCCAGTCCTTTTTCCCGAAGCCTGTCGCGAATCTTGTCCATTACCCGAATGGCGATGTCCGGGGCGGCAAGCGTCTGACTGAGGTGGGCATAGGGGTACAACACCACTCTCTCGGCCTCGACTTTCCCGTAAACGTCAAGGATCTCCTGGGCGGCGTTCTCCGCGACTTTCTCCGGATTGGCCTCGTCCACGTCCTCGACCGCCATGAAGGCCACTAGCGCCTCCTCGGCCCGCCCGGACTTCCGCTCAGCTGGAACCTTCTCGGCCACCGGGGTTGGCTCTTTGGCCTCGAACTCGAGGTAGTCGGCGTGAATTAGGAGCAGGCGCATTTTGACACCGCGTGGACTTGGCTGCGAACGCTTATTTGGTTTGTGCTCGCTGAGGTGCATCCCCCTGCGCCACCGACCAATTAGATCGAAGATCTGCCTAAAATTGCACGGTTGGACTAAAGAGCGGATTCACGTCGTGCCTCAATTTAGTTTCAGTATTGAGTGATTCAGAATCGCGGCGAAGCTCGACCACAAAAGGTATGGTACCAGCAGCAGCCCGGCTAACAGTGAGACGTTAAGAAAACTGATGATAGTTAACAAAATAGCGACCCAGAGAACCGCAATTGTTACAAGCCCACCGAGAATGGACTTCTTACCGAAGAAAACAAAGGACCAAAGGACATTTAGGACCAGCTGGATGCCAAAAATTCCTAGGCCTACTTGCACCTGCGGATTGCCCAAGCCTTCACGCAGAATGAGATAAAGAGATATGCCCATGAGAGTGTAAAGAGTGATCCACACCGGGGCGAAAACCCTGTTGGGCGGGGAAAAGGATGGCTTTTTCAGTTTTTTGTACCAGGTCGGGATTGACGGAGTGGTGAAGATTGAGCCTATGAATCCTGCAGCTTGGCAAACCAAAATGCTAAGGACGAGCCCTACAATCTCAATTGATATTTCGCTCATGATCCCTTCATAATTTTTAACTCATCGGGTAAAAGGTTTTGACGGATGGCGTATCGCTCGGGGGTATATCGATTGGATTTGCCATGCCCCACATTATCTGTTAGTAAAAAATCGTAAATTGCACTTTCAAAAATATCCGCACGTTTAAATGAGGCGCCCCGATACGACACTTGGGAGATGTCGATAATGCACTTGGTCATCGCGCTAACAGGCTGTAGCGGCGTGATTTACGGAGTCAGGTTGCTCGAGGTCTGCAAGGAACTCGGAATTGAAACCGACCTAATAGTCTCACCCGCAGCCGGGCAAATACTGAAGCTTGAACTCGATAAGGCCCCAGACGACCTAAAAAAGCTGGCGACGAGGAGTTATCCCCACGACGACCTCGCCGCGCCGATCTCGAGCGGCTCCGTGTCCACCGACGGGATGGTGATCGCCCCCTGCAGCATGAAGACCCTCGGGTCGATAGCCAGCGGGGTCACCTCCGACCTCATATCGCGCGCGGCCGATGTCACGCTCAAGCAGGAGCGCCCCCTAATACTGGTGCCACGGGAGACTCCCCTGAACCTCATCCACCTCGAGAACATGGTGAGGCTGAAAAGAGCCGGGGCGACAATCTTGCCTGCAATGCCAGCGTTTTACCACGATCCCAGGGACATCTCGGACCTTGTGGATTTCGTGGTCGGCAAGGTGCTGGACATCTTGCGAGTCGAACACAAGCTGTACCAGCGGTGGCAGGGTTAGGGCAGCTGCGGAGTGATGCTGATGAAGCGACCAATAGCGAAGTACAAGTGCGAGCGCTGCGGACACGAGGAGCACCGGATGTCCGCGCGATCCGTTGATGAGACAGCACCTGGGGAGTGTCCACGCTGCGGCGGGGACCTGCGAGTCGTCGCGCGCGACAAAAAGCCTGCGGAACTCAGTAAAATTGAAGAGTTGGTGAGCAAGCGCTTCGATATCATAGACTTTAGCTTCGGGAGGGGAAGAGGAGAATTTTTGGTTGAGTCCCGCGACCCCAAGAAATCGTTCACCAAGGTTCTCGGCGACCTGAGAAAGCGAGGATACCTAGCCGCGATGCGCGAGCAGGATGGTGAACTCGGCCTAGCCGTCATCAAGGCGCCAGTTGTCGAGAAATCAAACCCCGCGATAAATGTGATACTCATCTTGGCAACCCTTGGAACCACATTCCTCGCCGGTTACCTCCTGAGAAACAACTTCCTCGACGCGGCGCTTTTTTCGTCCGCCCTCATGGTGATTCTGGGAGCCCACGAGCTGGGGCACAAGATTACCACCTGGCGCCACGGGGTGGCCGCTACCCTACCCTACTTCATTCCAGCCCCGACGCTAATCGGGACTTTCGGCGCGGTCATAAAAGTCAAGAGTCCGATCCCAACGAAAGAGGCCCTGGTCGAAATGGGTGCCAGCGGCCCCTTGCTCGGCTTCGCCTTTGCAATCCCCATTACCCTCGTGGGGCTCAGTCTATCGGAGCCCACGGGGGGATTTGCACTCCCCATGCCCATTCTGTTTGCGCTGATGGGATTCGGAACTTTTGGGCATTTTCCGGGAGCCCTGAATCCCCATCCTCTGGCATTCGCGGGCTGGATCGGCATGTTAGTGACCTGGCTGAACCTCATCCCCGCTGGGCAGCTCGACGGGGGGCACGTCGCGCGGGGACTGCTCAGCAGAAAGCGGCACTACCAGCTCACCCGGGCCATCGGATTCTCCCTCGTCCTGCTGGGATTCCTGATGCCGCTTTTCTTGCTGTGGGGGATACTCATCCTGCTCATTTTCGGGACGCCTCACGGCGGAGCACTAAATGACGTCTCGAAACTCTCCCGGCGACAGAAAACTCTGGCAGTCGCCGCCCTGATAGTATTCGTTTTATGTCTGCCGATACCTCTGTACTGATGGAACTGAGGTGATCGCCTGAAGGGGAAACTTATCGCCCTCGAGGGGCCGGATGGTTGCGGGAAGAGCACGCACGCCAAACTTCTGGCCGAGTGGTTGCGCTCCGAAGGGCACGAGGCCGTGATTACCGACGAGCCGACAGACAACCCCATCGGAAAGACCCTGAAGCGCGCGCTGCACGGGAAACTCAAACTTTCACTTGAGGCCGAGGCCCTGCTGTTCGCGGCCGACAGAGTACAGCACGTTATGGAAGACATCCAGCCCGCCCTAGATGCCGGAAAGGTGGTGATAACTGAGCGTTACATCTATTCCTCCTTGGCCTACCAATCGGCTCGCGGGCTGCCCCAAGCCTGGATCAAGAAGATAAACGAGCGCGTGCCCAAGCCAGATCTTGCAATTGTGATTGATGTCCCCGCTGAGGTGGCACTGAAGCGGATAAAACCATCGCGCGAACTCGACACGTTCGAGCAGGACCTTGAGCTTCAGCGACGGGTGCGAGAGAGGTACAAGGAGATTGCCGAGAGCGAGGGGCTGATAGTTGTCGACGGGAGCGCTAAAATCGAGAGGGTCCAGGCCGAGATAAGAAAGCACACCGGCTCGGCGCTACATGCTGATCTGGGCCGTTAGAGGCAGAGTTTTGAACACGTCCTCAGCTGCACGCTCGACCTTCTTGCGGTACCTCGGGAGCGTGAAGACGCGGATGAGGTCCACGTAGCCCTTGAGCACGTTTATCAGGCGCGAGTGTTCCGAGAGCGGCACAAGCTCCTTCTTCCCGCCCACTGTAACCTTGAATACCGGAACCTCCATCGGATCTATCTCGCGCGGGTAGTAAGGCATCGAGGCGAGAGTCGGCACATCCACAATTACGTACTCCGGGTCAACCCCTGCCTTCTTCGCGATCTCGAGTTCCTTCTGATGACGCACCGACTCGTCGCCGAGCAGCTTCGCCACGTACTCATCCTTAATGTGGACCTCCCTCCGGTAGGCGGACTTCGGCAGCTCACGGCGGTCGAGCCTCTCCACGAGCTCCTTGGCCTTCTCGGCGTCCTCGCGGTTCGATGGATCGACCTGCTTCGGATCGAGTTCGCGCAACTTAGTCATGACGTAGGCGTCGTCAAGCCTGAGGAACCCGTCGATGTCCTCGAAGGTGGTCAGCTCCAAGAGTTCATGTGCGTGATCCATGGCCTTGTGGAGAAGGATTTCAGCAGCCCGGACTGAGTGGTGGTAGTAAACGGCGAGAAACATCTCGTAGCGAGCAATCATGAATGCTTCAATCGCGTAGAGCGCCTTGAGGTCAATGTCGATG
>CAZKSL010000002.1:0-22218 GCA_964555495.1 Hadarchaeota archaeon (SeqCode) | reverse complement strand
GCCCAGTTCCCAGGAGCGAATTGAAATCTTTGTGGACGGTAGGAGGGCCCCTGAAGCCAAGACTTCGCTGGCCGCGGTTAGGCTGACGCTACAGCACGTTTCTAATCCTCAGAGAGTAGTTGTTCAGCACCACACGCAGGCCCCAGTTGGCGCCGGGTATGGGTTGAGCGGGGCGGGGGCCCTAGGCACTGTCTTTGCTCTTTCCAAGATCATGGGCTTGGGACTCGAGCGCCCCGAGGTGGCATCGGTCGCGCACAGGGCCGAGGTCTCTTGTAGCACGGGGCTCGGCGATGTCGGCGCTCAGATGATTGGAGGGCTAGTAATTGGAGTAGAACCAGGCGCACCCCCCCACGGGAAGTGGAAACGCATCAGGGCGCCGAAGAATCTGAGGATAGTATGCGGAACCCTTGGGCCTCTTGAGACCAAACAACTCCTGCGAGATCCCGAGTTCAGGCAGCGATCAAAAAAGGCCGGCGGGAATGCACTCCGCTCTCTTACAAAGGCTTTGACGATTCAGAATTTCATGGAAGTATCCCGGGAGTTTGCTCGGGAGATGGGGGTTCTTGATAGTGAGCTCCTGCACATAGTTGAGGAAATCTCATCATCGTCACCGTTTGGTGCGAGCGCCGTGATGTTGGGAAGGGCCGTGTTCGCCCCCGTCAGAAACTCGGAACTCGAAGACGTAAAACGCGCGTTTTTAGAATTTTTCGAACCTCAGTCAGTCCTGGTTACAAATTTGGATTTTGAGGGCGCGAAGCTGATTACTTAAAGCGGTCTTCGTGGACTATCTCGTCTAACGAGCGTCTGGGAGTCGGCTTGGGTTCCTCCGCGGGCCTGCCGATTGGGACCATCGCCATTGGCCTAATCCCTTCTTGTGCCCCTATTGCCTCGGCGACCCCCTCGTCATCGAACGCCCCAACCCAGCAGGTGCCATAGCCCAGGGCACAGGCAGTCAAGTGGATGTTTTGAGTTGCGGCCGCGGTATCCTGGATGATGTACAGTTTAGCTCCCCGCTGGCCGTAGCGGCTGCTCGTCCGGGCGACATTTGCGCAGACGACGACCACAACCGGTGCTTCGGCCACAAAACTCTGACCGAGTGCCGCCTTGGCCAGCCGTTGCTTCACCTCCCGATCTCTTACCACCACTAGCTCGAGGGGCTGCATGTTCCCGGCCGAGGGGGCCCACCGCGCAGCATCGAGGATTTTCTGCAGGTCTTCCTCCTTGACCGGCTCGTCCTTGAAGCTCCGGATGCTCCTCCGCCTTTTGATGGCCTCCATGACATCCAGGCAAACCACCGACTAGTTTTATAGAGAACTATTCTAAAAACAGTTCGGTGCCCCCGTGGTTGAACAGGAGCTGGACTGGATTGCCCAGAAGGCATCCGAGCTGTTATCGGACAAGGTGCAGGACGGTCCTCTCACCGAGGAAGATATCGAGCTTGCTTTTGACATCTTCGCCCACTCGAGGCTGAAGAAAATATCTGAGTCCTTTGATAGTGAGGAGGAGTATACAAAGGCCGTGAATCAGGTGAGGGTAAAACTCCATGAGATTATGCAGCGGTTGAACGCCGAGCGATGGCCGGAGAAGGGAAGATGATATGATGACCAAAATCGCCATTCCGACCCTCTGGGAAGGAAAAAATCTCTGATCACACGAAGTCTCTGGCGAATCTTTTCATGAGACTAAATGAAATCTTGCCTGAGAAATGAGTTGGTTAGAAGGGCACTGGCAAATCCAGAATGAGCCAATAGAACAGAAAGACGCATAATGCCGCGATGCCACACATTCCAGCTCCCCACTTTTTGGCGCCAGCCTTCCAGGCTATGTATCCAAACAGGGAGGTCCCAATGAGAACCAGAATTAAAATGATTCCAAACACTATCTTGATTATCAACATCCACCACTCCATGGACCCACCTCTGTTCAAACTGAGGTAGCCAGATATATAAAAATTGGTTCCGAAGGTTAATCTCCAAGAATCCGAAAGTTATGGAGGATTGCTATGCCTAGGATTGCCGTGCTGAACGGGGAGAAGTGCCAGCCCAAGCGGTGCTCGCTCGAGTGCATCAAATACTGCCCAGGTGTTCGAACCGGCGACGAGACAATCGTCATCGGCGAGGAGGACCACAGCCCCCGGATCTCCGAGGAACTCTGTACGGGCTGCGGGATCTGCGTTCACAAGTGCCCGTTCGAAGCCATTGCGATAATCAACCTTCCTGAGAGGCTTGAGGGCAGGTGCATCCATCGGTACGGACCGAACGGGTTCGCCCTCTATGAACTCCCCATCCCCCGCGAGGGTAAGGTGACGGGTTTGGTCGGGCCGAACGGGATAGGCAAGACCACCGCGCTCAGCATTCTAGCCGGCGAACTTAGGCCAAATCTGGGCCGCGAGGATGCCGCGGGAGCGAGAGCGCTGGGTGATTTCTTCAAGGGCTCCGAACTTCAGGTGTATTTCGGGGGACTCGATGAGATCAAGATATCCTATAAACCCCAAGCAGTGGCCAGACTCCCCAGAGTGGTCGGGGGCGAAGTGGGACCCCTCCTGAAAAAAGTTGATGAGCGGGGCGTTGTCGATGAGTTGGTGAAAAACCTGAACCTGAGCGAGATCCTCGATCGTGAGGCCTCAAGCCTGAGCGGGGGGGAACTTCAGCGGCTCGCAATCGCGGGGGCCTTGGCGAAGGAGGCTGACGTGTATTATTTCGACGAGCCGAGTTCCCACCTCGATATATACCAGCGCCTCAACGCGGCCAAGGTTATCCAGAGGCTCGCT
This sequence comes from Hadarchaeota archaeon (SeqCode), assembly GCA_964555495.1. Lineage (GTDB taxonomy): Archaea > Hadarchaeota > Hadarchaeia > Hadarchaeales > JAGGTB01 > CAZKSL01. The sequence continues at coordinate 19,448 of CAZKSL010000002.1, read as the reverse complement.
GGCGAGGGAAAATCAGTCCTAGTGGTCGAGCACGACCTCGCTGCTCTGGACTACATGTGCGATTACGTTCACGTCGTCTACGGTGAGCCGGGTGCCTACGGCGTAATATCGGAGCTTAGAGGGGTCAGGGTAGGCATAAACGTCTTCCTGAACGGATACCTGCGGGAGGAGAACGTTAGGTTCCGAAAGGAGCCGATCAGGTTTGATGTCCGTCCTCCGGCGAAGGCCCAAGCCGGCGGCCGCTATTTGTTTGAGTATCCCCGGCTGATAAAGCGTTTTGACGGTTTTGCTCTCGAGGCGGAGCAAGGAGCGGTTTACAGGGGCGAGGTGGTTGGAGTGGTCGGGCCAAATGCGACGGGAAAGACGACCTTTGTCCGCATGCTCACGGGCGAAATTGAGCCGACGGAGGGTAAAATCGAGAGCGAGCTGACCATGGCCCACAAACCTCAGTATCCCCAGGCAGAGTTCGAGGGAACCGTGGGGGAGTGGCTGCGTAAGACCGTGTCGAAGTTCGACCGCACGTTTAAGCTTGAAGTCCTGAAACCACTCGGTGCGGACCGACTCATCGATCGTGAGTTCTCAAGCCTGAGCGGGGGGGAACTGCAGCGGGTTGCCGTAGCGGGTTGCCTGGGTAAGGCAGCCGATCTTTACTTGCTTGACGAACCCAGCGCTTATCTGGATGTGGAACAGCGCCTCGGCCTGGCCAAGGCCATCAGGAGGATAATCGAGGGGAGGGAGGCCGCCGCATCTGTGGTGGATCACGATGTTCTTGTCATCGACTATATGGCTGATCGACTGCTGGTGTTCGGCGGGAAGCCTGGGAGGGCTTGCAGAGCGAGGAGTTTGCTGGAGATGCGGGATGGGATGAACATGTTTCTCCACGAGGTAGGCGTGACCTTCAGGCGAGACCCTCAGACGGGCAGGCCGAGGGCAAATAAGCCTGGCAGCCAGCTGGACCAAGAGCAGAAGGAACGGGGAGAGTTTTACTATTTGAGCTAAGCGCGCGGTGGTTTTTTATCGGAGTCGGACAACTTTTGAGTGTGGTGAGATGGGCGTCCGAGAAAACATCCGCTGGCTCAGGGACAACAAGGAGCGCGCGGGAGTATTTGTAACCATAGCGAAGCGCGGCCCCTGCAAGATGAGGGAAGTCCGAGAATACCTAGATTCGGAAGATTGGTGGCAGGCCAAGAGCTACGTCGCGGACTTAGTCGACCGCGATCTGGTGGCGGAGTCGGAGAGCAGGTATCGGCTCACGGAGGCCGGCGAAAAGGCATTTGAGTCGCTCAAGACCGTCCACGATATCGAAAGCGTCTAGACGGTTATCGCCCGGACGTTTCCTCCCTTTACCAGCATTAGCTTGTGGCGAGCGACTACCTCCTCGCCTTCGCACTCCTCGACATCCTCAAGCAACAGGTTCATGTAGTCATCGCACTGCTTCAGGGTCCCTTTGAGCGTTCGTTCGCTCTTTACCTGGACGGTTACCCTCTTGTTCAGCAGCTCCCCCATGTCCACGGGCGGCGATTTCTCCATTGGCTCTCCAGGGTGATTTTCACCGCTCACGTGGGATATTACTTTCGGTCACCTCTCCCTCCGGAAAATTGACTTAAAAGCAGGGAGCGAGGGGACGGTTGGAGGTGGACCAATGGACGGAATAGAAGGTCTGCAAGGGGTTGGATCGGCGACGGCTGATAAGCTGCGCTCTTCCGGCTTTGATAGCTTAGAAAGTATAGCCGTGGCGACTCCTACCGAACTCAGCGAGGCGGCGGAGATAGGCTCCAAGACGGCCATGCAGATTATAGATGCCGCTCGCGAGGCGGCGAATATGGGATATGAGAAGGCCACGGAGATCATGGAGCGGCGCAAGAGCGTCGGTTACATCCCGACCGGTAGCGACGCCCTAAATGGGATTCTCGGCGGTGGAGTAGAAACCCAGGCAATTACAGAGGTTTTCGGGGAGTTCGGCTCGGGCAAGACCCAGATTGCTCACCAGCTAAGTGTCAACGCGCAGTTGTCCCCTGAAGAAGGGGGGCTGGGTGGAAAAGTGGTCTACATCGACACGGAGAATACCTTCAGGCCGGAGCGCATAGCGCAGATGGCGAAGGCAGCGGGTCGAAAGCCCGAAGAGGTGCTTGAGAACATCTATGTTGCGCGGGCACACACGACAGACCACCAGATGCTTCTGGCGGAGAAGGCCGCGGAGATGGCGAAGGAGGACGGCGTGAGGCTGATTATCGTTGACGCGCTGATGTCTCTCTTCCGGACGGAGTTCTGTGGCCGCGGCACCCTGGCTGACCGACAGCAGAAACTAGGGCGGCACTTGGCGGCCCTGCATAAAATCGCGGAGCTGTATAACCTCGCCGTTTTCGTGACCAACCACGTGCAGTCAAAGCCCGACGTGTTCTTTGGTGACCCAACCCGGCCAATTGGCGGGCATGTGCTTGGGCACTCGGCCACGGCGCGGGTTTACCTACGGAAGAGTAAGAAGGGCTCCAGGGTTGCGAAGCTGGTTGACCACCCGGGATTGCCGCCAGAGAGCGCGAGATTCTACATAACTGAGAATGGGATCCGCGACTGATTACAAGAGGCCCAACACCACGATGGCGTTGTAGAGGGAGTGGCTGAGGATGGCCCCTCCTAACCCACCGAGCAGATAGCACGATCCTAGGATCACTCCCGCGACGGTCATGGGGATCACCGAGGCGGGGAATACCCCCGGGTTCGAGAGGTGGAACAGTGCGAAGATAAGCGAGGACCCCACGAGCCCCACCAGCCACGAACGCGATTTGCGCGAAATCTCCTCGAGCAGAATCCCTCTGAAAATCCATTCCTCAAAGATGGGCAAGACTGTTACGGCCACCGCCAACACGGGAAGGGACACCTCTGCAAGTTTGAAGAATATGTACTCCTGTTCAGAGTAAAGTTGCCATTTCATCACCACGAGCCGCGAGACATCGGTCACCACGAAGAAGGCCATCGCGGTGAAGATCCCAACGATGGCCGCCAACCGTGCCCAGTCCTTCCCGCTCATCTTTCTAGCTATCGAGAGCCAAGACCTCGGGCGCAATCTTCCGAGATGATAGGGCCTATCCACAACTATCTTCCCGATAACAGCTCCGAGGATAACACCCGTAACGGCTATGCGGGCGATGTCAATCCAGACCACTTTATCACTGTGTTTATTTCTTGGCTAACTTCTCGTAACGTTCCTCGACGGGCGTACCTACTCTAATTGTCCACCGGAGTTCGTTGCCCTTCTCTCTGCTCTCTATCTGCCCCTCGCCCATCAGTCGAAAGAGGTCGACTCTCAGCCTCGGCACGGGAATTTTCGTCTTTTCCGAAAGCTCGGCGACGCTTAGCGGCCGGTCAGCTTTTCTTAATGTTTCCAGTATTTGCCTTCTGCGCAATTTTTCACCTCGCTTTAATTTTCTCGAGCACTACCAAGATTAATCTCATGGATTCAAGGATTTCAGACATGGCGCGGGGGCTGGTCTCGTTCTTGAGCTTGGTGGCCAGCTGGTCAAGTTTCTCTAGCAGAACTTGCTCGGTGTCCCCCGCGGGTGCTTCCCTCCGGGGTTTCTCGCCCTCCTTCTCGGGCTCGCGCTTAGTTTGACCCTCCCAGCCACACGCCGGGCACGCTATCTTACCCTTGTACTCGAACAGCGGACTCTTGCACTTGGGGCAGTGTGAGGAGAGCATCTTTCCGCCAGCGAGCAACACCTCGGCCATCTTTGATACCTTCTCATCCTGCAAGGCAATCCCAAATTTTATGAGGCTCTTTTTCCTTTAAACTAGCTGGATTGCCTATGCGTATGGGTGAGGACCATGGCGTCAGAGGAAAAGCTCCAACAAGTGTCAGAGATTATGGCCCGCGTAGCAGGGGACACCTCAGTGCCGCGAAACATCCGCAGGGCAGCGAGCGAGGCCAGAGAAGCTCTTCTTAAAAAGGGTGAAGATCCCGTCGTGAGGGCAGCTTCCGCGATTTCAACTCTTGACGAGATAAGCAACGATCCCAACATGCCGGTACACGCGAGAACCACGATATGGAACGCGCTCAGCATCTTGGAGACCATACGAGAGTGAAAGGGTCCAAAGTTCGGGTTCGTGGAGCGATGGTGAAGCGATGAAACGTGGCGTAAAAACATTCGCGGAGGCCCTGCGGAGGAAGAATGCCAAGAAGGCGAAAGAAAAATTCGAGCGAATCGCCAAGCGGCTCAGTACTAAGGACGAGTATTGGCGAGGATACCGCCGGGCCTTGGAAGGGATGGTTGCCGCGCTGGAATCTGGGGATGATCTCACATTTCTCAGACAGCTGGCGAGTGGCAGGCACCCGGTCGAGGACATCAAGCGATATATCGGCGAAATGCAGGCCAAGGTAGACCAGGATTTCCGCCCGAAAGACGAGCGGGGCTATCACGCCGCGTGGGTAGAGATTCTGGGAATATTCCTAGAGATGACAGATAAATCCAAGAAAAAATAGCTTCACTCGATAGTGGCGTGGCGAGCGTTAAGGTCCTCTTCCCTCTTGCCGAGCTTTTTCATCAGGCCCGCTATCACGCCGTCCAGGAACACCATCGCCGCAACCTCAAACAACGTGCCCATCGGCGTGAGAGACTCGTATTCGCCAGCGATTTGCCGGTCTATGTAACTTTTGGTTTCCGCAACTTCCACTCGACCCGGGAGAGTGACGACGTGGTCCGCCAACTTTGCTAGAGTTGATCCCGGGTAAGATGTCACGACCGCGATTTTTGCATTTAAATTCTTGGCTATCTTGGCTGAACTAACGACTAAACTGGTTTCGCCTGAGCCGGACACCCCCAGCAACAGGTCCCCCTCGTGGAGGGCGGGCGTAATCGTCTCCCCTATCACGTGAACGTCGATGCCGAGGTGCATCAGCCGCATCGCGAACGCTTTTATCATTAGCCCTGAGCGCCCCGCGCCGATCACGAATATACGCTTGGAGTTGAGGATGGCGCCGATAAGGTCGTCGACTTGTTCGTCGTTTATCCCTTTGGATGCTTTTGTCGCGTGCTTAATTATCGTGTCCATCGCGCGTTTGACTTCGCGCACCTTCACACCACATTCATAACCGTTAATGAGCGAGGATTTAAAGGCTACGCGCCCCGCCGACGAACCCTTTATACGGCAGTGAAAGACGGTATAGGGCTGGAGGCGACGCCTAGGCGCGGAGGATGAAAATGCTGTATTTCCTAGGAATTGTATTCATAGTCATAGGCGCGGTGATGATGGCCCCCGTGCCAGCAGCCTGCGCGCTCAACGAGGCCTATCTGATCCCCTATTTTGCGGTTCCCGCAGTGATAGCCCTGGTAATCGGAATCGTCCTGTGGCGAAAGTTTGAGCGCACGGAGCTTACCCTCGGCAGGGCAATGGTCTTGGTGACGCTGGCGTGGATACTCCTATCGCTGTTTGGTTCCATGCCGTACATCTTCGGCAATGACATGGGATTCCTAGACTCGTACTTCGAGAGCATGTCAGGGTTCACCGCGACGGGGTTGACGGTGATCCAAGGACCAGCTGGTTGGATCGGGGGGGCCCCTCCTCAGACAATTCTGTTCTGGCGAAGCCTCACCGAGTGGGTCGGTGGGTTAGGTATGATAGTCCTGTTCCTTGCAGCCCTGCTCGGGGCCGGGAAGGCCGCTCGGAAGTTGTACGTGGCAGAGGCCCGCACCGAGCGCATCGAACCAAGCATCCGAGACACGGCCAGATCTATCTGGAAGATATATGTCCTGTTCACGCTCGCGGGTATAATCGGGCTCTTTTTAGTGGGGATGGACCTGTTCCCAGCCATAAACCATGCCATGACGGGCATCGCCACCGGCGGTTTTACCACCACTCCCGCCAGTTTTGCCAATTATGGAGCCCCTGTTCTAATCATAACTCTGGTCATAATGGCGGCGGGCGCCACGAGTTTCGCAATTCACCGAAAGATTTTGGGTGGCGATTGGCGGGCGTTGTTTAGGAGCATCGAAGTCAAGTTGATGATCGTCCTACTTGTGCTCGCCACTCTCGTCCTCGTGTGGAGCGTGGGGCTCAAGCACGCATTGTTCCAGTCCACCTCGGCTCTCACCGGGACTGGTTTCTCTAGCACGGGCATGATCTCTGGTGCCGCTTGGGGTCCGCTCCAGAAGGGGGTTCTATCGACTCTGATGGTCGTCGGCGGTGGTTTCGGTTCTACTTCGAGTGCTATCAAACTTATTCGAACGGTTATAATCATCGGCGCGGTTTACTGGCTGATCAAACGAAGCTTCCTGCCGGATCGCGCGGTTGTGCCGATGAAAATTGGCGGGCGGATTTACTCAGAGAAAGAAGTAATGGAAACCGCGATCTATGCGTTCATTTACATTCTGGTCTTAGTGGTTGGCGCGTTGATAGTGATGATGGCGATGTCGGGCACAGTTCTCGGTACCGGGGAGGAGGCGACCGGGATGGATGCTATTTTTGAATCGGCCTCGGCCCAGGGCAACGTCGGTCTGTCGGTGGGGATTACCGCCGCTGCGGTGCCAGTAGTAAAAGTCGTGTTCATAATCCAGATGTTGGTGGGGCGGCTTGAGATTATACCCGTCGCCGCGTTCCTCAGCTATATCGTCGCGAAGGTTCCGCGCCGCCGCCGTGTCGTCTAGGTAGACGTTCCCTAGAGGGGCGTCTGGCGAATATGGAGTATTTGTCGGCCTCCTGCAGCTCCATTTCTATTCGCTTAGCAATCATCCTCTTCGGGTGAGGCAGTGCTGTGAGGCGCTTGTTTAGATCTTTAAAGTCCTTGAAGGGGGCCTTCTTCCGCTCCTCCAAGATGGCCCACATGAGTTTCTTTCCGATGCCCGGGATGAGTTCGAGCTGATGGAAGCGCGAGGTCACTGGACCCGCCTTGTTGAAGAACTCCAAGAACCGCTCAGGGTCCTTGTCGATGAGCTCCTCGACCGCGGGGACGAGTTCCGACTTCGCCGCGGCGCTCAGCTCGTCGTAGCTGATTCTCCGCTTGACCCGCTCCACCTGCTTTCGCTCCCCCTTCCCGATGAACACCCGGTCGTGGGGCGAAAACTCCGTGCCTTCGTTAGGAACGACCTCTAGAAGCGTGAGGAAGGTGTCCCCTAGGATCTGGGCCACGGGCTCGCGAAGGTGGATGGGCCTCCGGTCGTCTGGATGCCCCTGGGGGAGGAAGTCCAATACAATGCCGTAATCCTCATATTTTTTGTCCAAGTCAAGCACCACCGTCTGACGGCACATTAAAAGCTACTTTCGATATTTTCCGACTATCTCGAGTATCTTCTTGACATCGTCGTCGCTTAGGCTCGTCCGCTCCTTGGCGAAAATCAGCTGCACATCTTCCTCCGTCTCGGGCATCAGATCCGCTAGGAAGACCGCTTGGTGTTCCCTCACCTTCTCGATTTCTAGGAGTTCCTTTATGAGTTCTCTCGCCTTCTTGGGCGTCAGCGACACGAATTTTTGGGTATAGTCGTAGGTCAGGCGCTGGCTGTACTCGAGTTCGCCTTCTTCCTTTCTCTTCTTAAGTATATCATAGGCCTCGGCCAGCGTGACCGGCTTTTCCTTCTTTACCCCTTTACCTATCAACCTCACACCACCCTGAGGTGCTCGGGCCTTGAGATAACCCTTTTGGTCATGTTTCCATCTTTGACCTGTAGGACGTACGCTCTGCCGCGCCGTTCGACGATTGTCCCGCTCCGCCCTTGGTAACGTGGATGCGGTTGCCCCTTCACAATGCTGGAGTCAATGTCTACAATTACTCTGGCCCCCGGGTTGAAATCTTGGATGACCTTGCTCGGGCGCGGGGGGCCCCTTTCCCTCACATGCTTGCCGAGCTTCTTCCGGCTGCGGCTGCGCTGACCCTTTGACCTGCGAACCATGAATTATTCACCTAATAAAATTTCTACAAAAGACGGATTTCTAAACGTGCCTCCAGCCATTTTCTAAAGAATTTTGCGGCCTATTTAACCTTATCCTCGACTTATTCCCAAATCCCAGTTGGTTCCACCACATTTTAACTTAGCTTGGTTCTATCAAAAGTTTTTTTACAAGCAATCAACTTTTTACAAAAGATAGAGGATAGCAGAAGGTTGGTTTACGATGAGATTAAATAAAAATGTCATCATTATGGCAAAAGAGATGGGAAAGCTCTACCCGAATGACGCGGGTTTTGTGGAAGCTGTTAATTCTGCTCTGGATTTTCTTGAGAGCTTGCCGAAAACGTTTGAATTTCGGTTTAACTTACAGGCGACGCCAGAAAAGTTGGGCACGGAACCCCCAGAGGTAATAGAAAATCTAGCGCGTAATGTATGCGCATGGCAGGGGTATTTTATTTACTCAAATGCTTACAAAACACACCAAATCCTATCCGCCATGGTTGAATCACTTAATTCTAGCAAGTATGTGCCAGCTGTGACATTAGCACGATCCCTAATGGAACATGCGGCCACAATATATGATCAAGGGAAACAAATATTCTCTAAGTTTAAGGATATCTCCAATGAAATCAATCAAAATAAGGGTGGAGTATCTAAAAGAACCATAATACTAATGGTTGAAACCATCCGACTATGTAGAAAATTCGGCAGACTTACACGATTCAATTGGCGCGATTATATGAAGGGAGATCTTGAATCTTTCTACGAGAACTGGAGCCGAGTTGAGCCAGAATATCTTCAAACTAACGTTTCAACCTTGATTAAAAAGTTGCCACAAGAGGAAAAAGGGGCCGTCTTTTTTTACAATATGTTGAGTGATTTTGCCCATCCTAATTTAGGTAGTCAACTGCTGGTTATAGATGAAACATACAAGTTTGTGGAAAATGAGGCAATGTACATTCTCTCTAGAGAGCCCGAGAGTGCGGATTCATTGGGCATTGTAATCCATTTTATTGCGAGCCCCACCAAGCATTCTCTCGACGTTATCACCAAATGGATTAAGTCATTGAAAGAAGTTCATGAACAGTTTTCTGACTTGATAAGTGGTGGAGTTACTGAGAAGAAACAAGACGGATAGAAGCTCGCGGTTTGGAATAATCCGGCCGCCGAAAATTGATTACCCCCCTGGGTGCCGCTCGACAAACTTTGACCCGTTTGAGGTTATGGTGAATTTACGGTTTGGCGTGTGAAATTGGTAACGAGGATGAAAAGGTGAGTTAAATGCTAGTGGGTTCAATAAGAAAGGGCATTAGAAATATCTCTAAAAAGCCTTACTTCAAGAGAGATATGTTCTTGTTGGTTGTGGTAATCCCAGCCATGCTTACTTTACTGTTTTTACTACCTAGTTCTATCAAAAACGAACTAACTTTATATCATGGCTCGCCCAATGCCGTATCATTTTATACTACGCATTTCATCCACGAGAGTTTCTACCATTTCTCATCCAATCTTGTTTTTTATCTTATGTTCATAATTCCCATTTATTTATTATGTCAGCTTGCAGATCAAAGGAAAAAGTTTTACTTAATGTTGGCGTCCATTTTTTTCGTGCTGCCATTTTTACTTTCAATAGTGACTTTACTAGTTCCCGCTAGCGAATCCCTTTTTTCAATACCTACGAGCAAATCTCTAGGGTTTTCAGGGATTGTCTCAGCACTTTTTGGATTTTTGCCGTATTCTACCTTGAGCTATTTCAAAAAATCACTTGGGCAAAAAACGGGGATCTTTAATCTTCTAATGATGGCGTTTTTTCTCCTCCTGGGGTCTGCTCTTTTGACATACCCTGAACCACTTACTCTTTCAAGAATATCTTTTTTGATACTCGTGTGGGGCTTACTTTTTGGGTATTCTATCAGGATACTAAGAGACGCTTCTCTCAAAGCTTACTTCTCTTCTGTGATAGATAAAATTAGTAAAAATAGAATTTTTCGTGGCGGATTCCTAGCACTTTACCTTCTTGGTTTAATTGCAGTCTTTCCCGAAGAACTTAGGATTGGGAAGGATATGGTCGGCGTACATATACACCTGATTGGTTTCGCGTTTGGTTTTTTAATCTCATATATTTTCGTTAGAGAGGAGTTTAGGCAAAAGAAGGGATAGAGGGACAATGCAGCGGGGTCAGAGACCATTAAAATCTCCAGCTCCCCTCCCCGGGGTATCTACCACTTTAATTACAAATTCGTTGATTAAAAATGGGGAGAAAATGAAGGTTGGTGAGAAAGGACAGATAAACATACACATTAGTGGAACGGTTTTTGTGGCCATAGCGTTAGCGGCGGTTATATGTCTCGTGGCGGGCGTGACAATCAATCAATTTTTCCCAGGTCAAGGCAGAGGTTTAATTTGGATAGGTATCATCCTTATTTTTGCTCTTATTATTTTCGGGTTTCTTTATTGGGCATCAGAGCAAGAGAGCAGTTATCGTTACAGATGAAGTGAGGCGATGCGGGCGAGGGTTCCTAAAATCCTATCCTCTATTTTTTCTCTTATTACAAAAATCTAAAAAAGTTTTAATCAGTTTCTTATCATTTCTAGAATATCGAACTTTTGTTGCATTAGTTGCATGTTTGTTTAACAGTTCAAGATAAGGAACTATGTGAGGATAAATTTCACTTTCGTAATTCCTCTCGTTATAATATGGAATTGGTTTCAGCTTCCCGTCTGAGAAGTTTAATGGGATTTCTGGAATGTAGTTTTTGATCTTATTTCTACATTCATACTCGGCAATTACCCAATCTTTTAATTTTTTGTGCGAGTCGGGGGAATCATTTTCAATAGAAAAATTACATATTTCGGGCCCCACTGAAACAGGTACCAACTTGGATTTATTTTGGTGTTTTACTATGCCCTTATATTTTTCATCGTTTAACAATTGAACTAAAGTAATTCCTTCTGGCGGCATTATCGCTAAAAAGTTCTCCCGATAATCTTTTTCAGAATATTCCTTACGTAGTCTCAACTTTACTTTGAAATCGTCTTGTACATTAAATGTCCCGTATTTCTCTCGGAAATGAAGTAATTGCTGCATAGAGATAAGACTTATAGAGCCTTTTTCCCGGCTAACAATTCCTAATGCGACTGGTATGTCCAAAGCTGCAAAATATTGCGCTTGGTGTTTAGAAATTACAAAGGGGCGGGTATTAGATTTTACTTGAATGGCAAACAGCTATCCAGGAATCAAATTTGGGTTACTATCTATTTTTTTATCAATTTCTTCATGGAATAAGACGCAAAATAGATCGATTCCAACATCTGAGCGTACAGGTACGGGAGTTGTAAAACAATATTTTGATAAGATGTGTTCAGCAATAATTTCAGATAGCCAACCTTGATACCAAGAATATTTTTTAGGCATAATGATCAGCAGGAACTCTTATCTTTCCCATCTTTTCATTCCATTATCTTCAATTAAAGTTTTGGCTAGCAAATTTGAACATGATTCCGTCTTGGGCCCCGCTGCATCCCATGATAAAGCCGTTGGCTACTCTTGGGGGTTTTATGTGCAGACTACCCGTTTCCGGAATTTATGTGCAAAGCCTCGACCAATACCGCGGCGGGAAAATTGGAGATCTCAGGGGAAGACAATCCAGAACACCGTGCAAACTTAGGAAGTTTAAATAAAACATTTATCGCCAAAGTACGCTACTTAAAACAAAAAGGAGGGATAACATGCCAGTAAACCCCACCTGCCCATTAAAGTCCACAGGAAGTAAGCCGGTAGATTGCAGTAAGAATTGCGCGTGGTATCTTGTAAGAAAGCGTGATAAAACCCCCATGTGTGCGGTTGTCGCAATCGCTCTCGGAGCCTCGAAAATACAGACTAAGGCTGAGGAAAAATTTGACGCGTTGTTCTCACGGATATAAGTAAGTCAAAGCTTAATCAGGTAAGTCCGCTTGTCATCAGCCGAGGAGACAACATCGGCACACCCACTGGTCACCTTGACACAGTGACTGTGATGTAGGTGGTTCGACTTTTTAAACAAAGCCGTTCCGACTGTCTAGGGTAGGATAAACCCAGTTCTACCGATTTATCTTCGCTGATAGCTTCTCGAAAAAAGCAGGGATCTGGGAATAGGTTGCGGCCTATTTAATCTTACCGAAACTCCCGCATGTCTTTCGGCATCTGCTTGAGCATCTTGCCGAGCGGCCCGGTCTTGGGGAAGCGACCCTTGGCCATTGACTTTATCAGCTTGCGCATGAGCTCGTACTGCTTCAGGAGTTCCTTGACGTCTTTTTCCGAAGTGCCGGATCCCTGTGCGATGCGTTTGATCCGAGAACTCTTGAGGATGCGCGGGTCGTCGAGTTCCTCCGACGTCATCGACTGCATGATCACCTTGAACCGTTTCAGCTTTTCCTCACCCACCCGCATTTGCTCGTCGGGGACCGACATGCCGACTCCCGGGAACATCTGGAGCAGTTTCTTGAGGGGCCCCATCTTGCTGACTTTTTCGAGCTGATCGTACACATCGCGGAGCGAGATCTTCCCCGCCATGATGGCCTTCAGGTCCTCCGGCTTCATCTCCTCGGGCTTCGCGGTCTCCTTTATCCGCTGGAGGAGCGTCTCTATGTCACCCATCCCGAGCAGCCGGGCCACGAAGCGCTCGGGGGCGAAAGGCTCGAGGTCGTCCAGCTTCTCCCCCGTCCCGATGAATTTGATAGGAGCCCCGGTCGCGGACACGGCTGATAGCGCCCCGCCGCCCTTCGCGGTGCCGTCAAGTTTCGTGACTAGGATTGACCCGATGTCGGTGGTCTCCTTAAAGGCCGCGGCTTGGTCCTTGGCCTGCTGCCCCAGGGTGCCGTCCACGACCAAAATCACCTCATCGGGCTTCGTCTTCTTTGAGATCTCCTTCATCTCATCCATCAGGGCCTCCTCGCGCCGGTGCCTGCCGGCGGTGTCGATCAGGATGAGGTCCACGCCAGCCTCCTTGAACTCCTTGACCCCCTTCTTCGCGAGCTTGACGGCGTTTTTCTCTTCGGGGTCGCCGAAAATCCTCACCCCCGCTTGCTCTCCTAATTGCCTCACCTGCTCGTAGGCGCCGGGGCGATAGGTGTCGACGCATATCATGCCGGTCTTCAGCCCTCGTTTCTGGAAGTAGGAGGCGAGCTTCGCGACTGAGGTGGTCTTGCCGCTCCCTTGGAGCCCCACCATGAGGACCACGGTCGGCTGTCCCGCTCTCACCTCTAATTTAGCCGGTTTGCCCATGAAGGCAGAGAGTTCCTCGTAGACTATGCGGATGATATGTTCCCTCTGCGATGCGCCTGGTGAGATCTTTTCTTCCAGCGCGCGCTTCTCGATTCGCTTGGTGAGGTCCAGCACCATCTGCACATTGACGTCGGCCTGGAGCAGGGCGCGCTGGATGTCCTTGACGAGCTCCTTTATCGCCCGCTCGTCGATGTGGGTCGAGCGCGTCAGCTTGCGGAGGGCACCGTGAAGTGCTCTGCCGAGTCTATCAAGGACCATTTCAGCACCAATCTAACTTGGCGACGCTTTTGATAAAGGGTTGTTGTGCTTATCGACCTTTCTTGGCAGGCACCCTTTTCATGTGAACCGTGCGAATCGGGAACGGTATCACTATGCCCTCCTTGGCGTATCGCTCGTGCAGGCGCTTGACGAATTCATGGGAGACTAGATACTTGTCCACGTATTCTCTAACCCTCAAGATTACTGTGAAGTTGATACTAAAGTCCGCAAACGTATGATAGCGTATGAATGGCTCGAACTCAGGCACTCCACCTTCGACTTCCTTGAGGACCTTCTTAGCGACCTCGATAGTCACCTTCTCGACTTTCTTGAGGTCGCTGTCGTAGTGTACTCCCACTTGGACGAGGCAGGACATCTCCTTCTGGGGCCGGTAGTAGTTGGTGAGTGTGGCTCCCGCCAGTTTTGAGTTTGGGATTATCACTACATTATTTGGGAGCAGCCTTACCTTGGTCGTCCGCCACCCGATGTCAGTCACCCAGCCCTCTTCGCCAGACTCCAGTTTTATGAAGTCTCCGTGACGAATAGTTCGCTCCATCATGATGTGCAGTCCCGAGAAGAGGTTTTCGAGCGTCCCACGCAGGGCTAGAGCGATGGCGAGCCCGGCTACCCCAAAGGACAACAAGAACGGGGTAATGGATACCCCCAGCCAGGCCATTATCGTCATGAGCCCCACTACGAGGACTACTATGCTGGTAAGTTTCCGTATTACTGGGACGATTGGCTCCATGCCAGGGTACCTGGTTCCGAGATAGGTGATTAATCCGGATGAAACCCTTATGGCGCCAAGCACCGCCGATAGTCCAACTGCCAGAAGAAGCAAGGGGTAAATCCAGCTGGCGACACCAGGTGGGATGTCTACATAGCGCAGCGCAGCGTACGTGCCCCCAATAATAAATATGATCAGGATAGGTGTCTTGAGAGCGTCAACCACTATGTCGTCTATCTTAGTTTTGGTTTTCCTCGCAAACCTGACGACGGAAGCCTCCAAAAGTCGCTTAAAGAGTTGCCCCGCTATCACGAACGCTGCAAAAATCAAAATGGGGATTAAGTACTCTAGGATCTCCACTAGCGTCAAATCTTCACCAGAATGAGCGGTGCTCCGGCGGGATAAAAAGCTTTTGCGCCTAGAGCACAAAAACAAAAAAACTATGCATTCATAACTAACCTAAAGATGGTTCCATGGTCTCGGAGAGGACGGTTCAAAAGGCGATGGGCGATACCTACCTCTACAAATGGCCAAGGGATTACATAGCAGAGGCAGCGAAAACCCTCAAGTGATTAAATGAAACATTTGCTTGAACACTGGGGTGAGGTGGAGGGAACTCTAACTCCTAATTTTCTCCTCCTGACTGACTACGATGGGACCCTCACTCCCATCGTCGAGAGGCCCCAAGACGCCACGATGTCCGAGGACATGAGAGCGCTTCTGAAGCGACTGGTCGAACTCAGCCCCGTCTGCGTCGTCAGTGGGAGGGCCCTAGCTAATCTCAAGGAGACGGTTGGGGTAGATGGCATTTACTACGCTGGGAACCACGGTTTCGAGATTGAGGGGCCCGGAGTCGAGCTCACGAAACCCGAAGCTGAGCGGGCGAGGCCGGCTATAACTGAGATATGCTCAAAACTTGCGCACCGGTTGAGACACATTGGCGGCATGTTGGTAGAGGACAAGGGGCTAACGGGCAGCGTCCACTACCGGATGGTGGCGGACGACAGGGTGCAAGAGCTGAAGGAGATCTTCAGCGAGCTGGTGGAACCACGGATCGAATCCGGCGAGATAATGGTTACGCGCGGGAAGAAGGTCCTTGAGCTCCGGCCGAATGTAGACTGGGGCAAGGGCGAGACGGTGCGATGGCTGGTGGACGTCATCGGCAAGGAGAGGGGTGAGGTTTACCCGATCTACATGGGAGACGACACGGCGGATGAGGAGGCGTTCAGGGCCCTAAAGGCGCAGGGGCTGTCGGTTCTGGTTGATGAGGAGAGGGAGTCGGCCGCCGAGTACTTCTTGAGGAATGTGAACGAGGTAAAGGAGTTTCTCGAGAAGTTAATTTTCGTGCGGGAGAAATGACAAAATCATAAAACGAATGACGTAAAATAAACAAGTGGTGAGACTTTGAAGGCGCTGATTCTGGCGGGCGGGTTTGCCACCCGTCTTGGACCCATCGGGGAGCAAATCCCAAAAGCGATGCTGATGCTGAACGGCGACACCATCTTGGGCCACCAGCTCAGGAGGCTCAAGGCGATTGGGGTCGAGCCGTACATACTCGCGAACGAGAAGTTCAAAGATTTCTTCGAGAGCTACGAGAACGTCCTGATCGAGGAGTCCACCAAGGAGGAGGAGAAGCCGGGTGCCGTCACCGCGATAAACAACTTCATAAAGAGCCAGCAGATTGACGAGGATCTCATGGTCCTGTGCTCGGACAACTACTTCTCGGAGGACCTTGAGGGCTTTCTGGAGAACTACACGGGCGAGCCCATGCTTGGGGTCTACTATATTGGGTCCATCCCAGAACTCAAGCCGGAGGAGATGGGAACGCTCGGTTTCAAGGGCTCAGATAAGTATCCTCCCCCAGAGAAGAGTTTCTACATAACCGAGTTCAAGGAGAAGTCGCCCGAGCCAGCCAGTGAGTACGTGGCCACCGGAATCTACATCTTTCCCAAGTCGGCCTTCCCAGTCATAGACGAGTACTGCAAGGGCAGACAGAGGGACGAGCCCGGGGGAATCATTGAGTACCTCCTGAAGTCGGACGTCAAGGTGAAGGGCTACCTCTTTGGAGGCGAGTGGCAGGACATCTCGCACAAGAGCTACCTTGAGGCGCTCGGGGAGGGTAGGCTGGTCAAGAGCGACGACCGCTACGTAGTCGTTGACCGCAGCGTCGGAAATCTCGTGTTCTCGATTACCATCCTCCGCCCGGGCAAGCAGACATCGGGGCACTCGCACCCGGCGGGCGAGGTTTACTTCTTCGCGGAGGGCAACGGCGTCCTGGAGATAGAAGGGAAAAAGCGCGCGGTGAGAAGCAGGGACGCGGTCCCGATTCCTCCCGGGAAGTTCCACCGGGTCCACAACACCTCAGATAGGGATCTGGTCTTCCTCTGTGCATTTGAGAAGTACGAGGACCGGGGCTAGCTCAGTTTCTTCTTTAGTTTACCGAAGGTCTGGTCCAGCGACTCGACCACGACTCTAGTGCACCCCACGACCTCCATAAATCCAGACTCGGGGTCGTACCTGGGGACCACGTGTGCCTGGAGATGCTTGGAGGAGTTCGGGACATCGCCTAGGTTTATACCGATGTTAATCCCGACAGGCCCGTAGACCTCGCTGACTCCGTCCTTGGCTCTCGTGATTTCCTTGAAGAGTTCGAGGAGTTCGGGGGGCGTGAGGTCATTGATATCGCGCGCGTGTTTTACCGGCGAGAGGGCCACATGCCCACGGTTGTAGGGGGCCTCGTAGAGGTAGACGAAGGGTTTTCTCTTGAAGAGGTATTTTCGCTTGGAGAAGCACTTACACCTTTTCGTCTTCTTTTCCTTCACAGGGCTTTCTCCCTTGAACACGTCCACGTTGTCGAGGTACCACTTGTGGATTTTTTCCTGGTCATCCTCTCTCGCGCGCTTCCTGTATCGGGGGACTATCTGAACGTGTAGGTGTGAGATGCTGGCGCCGGCCTTCCCGAGGTTGATACCGAGGTGCACCCCGTCTGGCTTCATGACCTTTCTAACCAACTCCACCCCGCGCTGGACGAAGTCCAAGATGTGAAGGAACTCCTCGTCCGAGAGCTCGCCCGGATCCTCGACGTGCCTCGAGGGCAGCACCTGGATGTGGCCGGGGGAGTAGGGGAAGATGTTCATTATAACAAGCGCCCCCTCGTCCCGGTAGATCTCGCGCGTCCAGACCCGGGGGTCATGGTCGCGAATGGCGCAGAAGAGGCACTTTACCTTTGGCTTCTTTCCAGTGTATTTTCCCCTAGAAGGGGCGAAGAGGACTTGGTACATTGGGCACCACCTATTCTCCGAGTGTCCGTGTGAATATGTCCCAGATCCGCTTTACCCCCCTGTCTGCGTGGCACTGCTCAACCGTCTCATGGCCGCGCTCCGCGACTTCCTCTGCGCCCTCCGGGTTTGACAGGATGGCATCGATTTTTTCCGACAATTCCTTCGGGTTGGCTGGGTCAAACAAGTAGCTGTTCACGCCGTCCTCTACCAGCTCGGCCACCCCCGCGTTCGAGCTGACGATTACCGGCTTCCGGTACTGCCAACCCTCTAGCACGGTGAGACCGAATCCCTCCAGCACCGATGGCAAAATCACGAAGTCCGAGCGCACGTAGGCGGATTCCAGGGCCTCCCCGGCGCAGTAACCGGTGAATATTATTCGGTCCTCCACTCCCAAGCTCTTTGCTACTCTGTCCAATTCCCTCTTCCACCTCAGGCCCTTCGGGAGCCCAAGCCCTCCGCGCTTAGCGCTGGAGAAGCTGCCGTTGCCGACTAAGACAAGCTTCAGGTCGGGGTACCGCCTAGCGATGTAGGCCACCCCCTTGATTGCTGTGTCCTGCCCCTTCATCGGGTCGAGCCTGGCGACGACGAGTGCGACTTGGTCCTCGTCCCCTATGCCGAACTCGCGGCAGAATTGATTCACCTTGGAGCGCGGGGGTTCCCCGTACTCGCTCGGGTCGATATGAGGGTAAACTTGGTACACCTTCCCTCGGAACCCCATCTTCAGCAGGGATTCCTTGTAGCTCCTGCAGCTCACCATCACGGCATCATAGTCCTCCATATACCGGAGCAAAAACGAGCGCCACTCGGGGAGCATCTCCTCGCTGCGAAGGGGGATGTGCCACCTAAATATCTTTGTCGCGGTTGGGCCGAGCATCGAGCCGGTCAGGAGGAGCTGGAAGTCGTGAACGTAAAACAGGTCGAACTCGTTTTCTGAGTGAAGGTCGAGCATTCGCTTCGCGACCATCCAGTTGAAGAGGGCGTACCCTTGGAAGTAGTTGCGCGGGATCGGGGTCTGCTCCACGCCGTGCAGGTTCTTCCAGATGGCCTCCTTAAATCGTCCGTAGCGACTCGACTCGCGGGGCTCGAGTTCGATGTTGTGTAGGACAATCCCCTCGCTCACTGACACCTCCGGGCCGAGTGGGTTGAGGGAGATCCAATGAGGTTTTTCGGTCAGCCCGTCCCGGTACAGGGATTTCAGGAGGGGCGGGACGAGCCTAGTGACTCCGCCTGGGGCATAGACAAAGTCCTCGTCCTCGGTGAGCATGCTGAGGGGCATGGGCTCTGGAACCTCGCCGTACTTGTCGTAGAGGTCCTCGGAGCTGGCCTTGAATCTCACGTAGGGCGTCTGGGTGCCCACGCAGAGGGATACTTTTTTCTTCATCATATGGCGTTTGGGCGCGGGATTAATTAATTTTTTTGAGGGGTCGGCAAAGAGCTTAAGTATCGCCCCCGGAAACCCTACACTGATGCACATAAAATACGTTAGAGATCCAGTCTTCGGCTACATAGGCATGACTGAGGTCGAGAGGAATATCATAGACACCACGCCGGTTCAGCGCCTGCGGGGCATTCGTCAGCTCTCGGTCACGAGCATTACCTATCCCGGGGCGGATCACAGTCGCTTTTCCCACGCCCTTGGGACCATGCACTTCGCGGGTCAGATGGTCGAGAGCCTGCGCCGCGGGATTGAGATATCGGACGAGGACTGGCAGCTGGTGAGGCTCGCCGGGCTGCTCCACGACATCGGGCACGGTCCGTTCTCCCACTCCTACGAGGAAATCTTAGCGAAGTACTGCGGCCTGAACCACGAGCAGCTCGGGAGACGCGTGATCGAGGAGTCCGAGCTTGCGGACTCTCTAAAGAAAAATGGGTTCGAGCCGGGGGAAGTGGTTAAGCTCACCTTTGGGGAACCGGAGCGCGAGAGGCGGCACCTGAAGCAGATTATCGCCAGCCAGGTCGACGCTGACAAGATGGACTTCCCTGTCTCAAATACACATCTGCCGCTGCCGACGAATTAGACGGTGTAGATCTCGGTGGTCGCCGAA
>CAZKSL010000001.1:0-23582 GCA_964555495.1 Hadarchaeota archaeon (SeqCode) | reverse complement strand
CCCCAGCCTTGAGCAGCTCGGGGATGGGAGCAATTCCGGACCCCAGCTTGAGGTTGCTGGCCGGACAGTGGCAGACTGTTCCCTTGGTCCGGCTAAGGCGCTCGAAGTCCCCCTCTGGTAGCCAAACCCCGTGGGCGTAGATTACGTGCTCCCCGACGATTCCACAGTGCTCCATGAACTCCATAGGAGTCATCCCGAACTCGTTCTTCATGTAACGGATGTCGTCCTTCACCTCAGCCAGGTGGATAGTTATTCCTGTCCCGTGCTTTCGCGCCAGCTCCGAGACCTCCCGATAAAACTCAACCGTCGCCCCGCCAGCCGTCCGCAGGCCGAACCAGATATGGATTTTATCGTTGGCCTTGCCGTGCCACTTCTTGGTCATGTCCAGCGCCTGTTTGATCGTCGTTTTCCCATCCTCCCTCATGCACTCAGGGATTGCCCCGGGCTGGTCGGCGTAGCCGGGGAGATTCATCAAGGACTTTGAGACGGCGCCGCGGATTCCTGACTCCTTGACGCCCCGTGTCATCTCCTCGATGTAACGGCCGAGAAGCATACTCTCTACGAAAGTCGTAGTCCCCGATTTTATCATCTCAAGGGCACACAGCTTCGCGCTCAGCTCACCATCGCCCTCCTGGTAGCCGACTCCCTGAAGAGGCAAAACACGTTCATTTAGCCATGGGATGAGCGGGAGGTCGTCGGCGCAACCCCGGATTAGCGCCTGACCCAGGTGGACATGGGCATCTATTAGGCCGGGTAGGACGAGCTTGTCCCGACAGTCTATCTCTAGGTCAATTGAGTGTTCCTTCTTTATGTCGCCCGTCTTGCCGACATCTACTATTTTATTTCCATCAATCGCGACCGCGCCGTTCCTTATGATTTCGCGGCGCTCGTTCATTGTCACGACTGTCGCATTCGTAAGTGTTATATCCGTCATTTCACCAACCCCAGAAAATATCGGTGCGTGATACTTAACTTTTCCGAAGGGGATTTCTCACTTCTTCGCGAGCTTGAACCGCGCGGGCGCCTTAATCATTTTGGCTATGACTCCGCCCAAATCCACGTCTACCTTCTTTCCGTTCCTCAGCTTGTCCACCAGAACCAAGGTGTCCAGTCCGATTTTGATCATGTCGCGCTCCAGCTTCGGCTTGTCCACCTTGCTCACGTCCACGGATTCCTCCTCCTCAGCCGTTGCTAGGATGCCAAGCAGCTCCCCGGTCAGAATTTGGTCGTCCCTTCGCCCCTCGTAGAAGTCGCGCATGATACAGTAGACCGAGAACTCCATGGAGCTGGCTAGGGCGCCCATCCGCTTGTAGGACTCCAGCTTCGGCGTCATGAACTCCGTTGCCGGCGAGAACTGGGGGGTCTCCACGAAATAGAGGTCGTCCTTGACGTGCCCTACCCCGACCCACAGGTTTTTCCAGAGCTCGTAGCCGTGTTGCTCGGACACGGCAGCCATCACTGGGACCAGCTCAGGGTCGGCGAGCGCGGGATACTCCGGCCCAACCGCGGCCCTGGTTGTGCCCTCGTCGCGGATCGCCGCCGAACTTATCACCAAGTCCCCAATCCCGACGAACGGCTGAAGCGCCCCGGCCGTCCCGAGTCGGAGCAGGGTGACCGGACCCTTCGTCACCTCGAGAGCCTCGGGGATAACTACCGCGGTGCTGGCTGGGCCCATCCCAGTGGGAAAAGCCGACACCGGGAGGCCCTGATATTCCCCATGCACCACGGTGAACCCGCGATCGCCTTCCTCGATCTTGGCCTTCTTCAGGTGTTTGGCTATCTTTCGGACCCTGCCGGGGGAACCGGCAGTTAGAATGTTTGGATTGAGTTTGTCGACTTCAAGATGGTAGGCCTTACCGCTGGCTGTCTTGAAGGTAATGGGTTTCACCGAGCCACCTCCGACGTCAATTTTGGCCGTATACCCTTATAGCTTATGTTACGGGCGAACCATGGCCTTAATGCACTCGCCGCGCTCCGAGAGCTGAAGCGCCTTCAGTGTGTCGTCAATCCCAAACTCGTGGGTGAAAATCTCCTCAAATGGGACCTTTCCAGAACTCAGGATTTTGAGCGACTCGGTGAACTGCGCCATAGGGTAGACCCAGCTCCCGAGTACGTCCATGTCCTTGTAGCAGATTACGTGCGGGTGTATCTCGACGCCGCCGGGATCTGTGAAGTGCCCGACCTCGACGTATTTTCCCGCGCGGGAGACCATCTCCAAGCCTTCCCGGAATGCTGCCGGAACGCCCGTGCACTCAATAACCACGTTGGCACCCAATCCATCGGTCAACTCGTGAACTCGCTTCACTCTCTGTTCTGACTTCTCGAACTCACGCATGTCAATAACCTCGTCAGCGCCGAGTCGCTTCGCCATTTTTAGGCGCTCCTCGATGCGATCGATGACAATGACCTTCTCCGCGCCTGAAATTTTGGCTGCCGCAGTGGCCAGCAGCCCTATAGTCCCAACTCCTTGCATGACAATTGACATCCCTGAGGCGTCCATCTCCGGGCCCAATGCACGTCCGAGTGCGCGCGTCGAGGTCGCGGTGGGCTCGGCCAGCGCCCCGGTCTCTAATGACATGCCCTCCGGGAGCTTGTACACCCAAGAGCGGGGTTCGATATAGATGTACTCAGCAAAACCTCCGTAGAGGTGTGGCGGGTCCTTGGAAGTGCGCGACCCGCCGTAAATTAGGCGATTTGTGCACAAGTTCGGGCGGTCAGGGAAGTTGCGGCAGTAGTAGCAGCGCCCACACGCGAGCCCTGGGACCACCGTTACGATATCACCCTCGGCCAGCTCCCCACCGTGGACGACCAGACTCTCATTTGCCTTCGACCCGAGGCTTTCAATTGTGCCAGTAATCTCGTGACCGAGAATCAGAGGATAGGGTATTCCCTTGCTGTGGCCGAGGAATTTATGGATATCCGTACCACAGACGCCGCAGACCTTAACTTTTATCAACAGAGCATCTTCCGCGACCTTTGGGATGTCAAAATTCTGCATCTCAAGCTTTTTGGGCTCGACAAGCACGGCTGCTTTTACCATTCATTCACCTTTTCCCCGGTTGTGTATCTTAGTTAATACTGTTTCCTAGGCCGCTCAACTCGTGGTGTTTGCCTAAATTTTTAAGCTTGACGGGAAGCTATAAGTCGGTTTTCAGGTATGAAAAAGTCGAAACCCGGACCACGCTTCACATACGATATTGCCAAGATCGCGGCGGTGCTGGTTTCGATAGCGTCAGTGCTCGCCACCATCTGCTGGGTATCATCTAGCATGTCGGGCGGGAAGACGGAGCAATATAGATCCGCTACGCTGGCAAACATGATTTTAAGGCTAGACGCTACGACCCTAGTCTACACTGAAACTGTGAAAGCGAACACTTACCTCGTCCTGTCCGACATGTACTACCAACGAGCGCAAGCGGAGAACGAAAATTTGGATTTGAAGAGCTACTACGAGAACATGGAGATCATATACATGTCGATGGCGACCTACAGCGCCGAAGTTGCGGATAACATGAGAGGTAACATAGAGAAATATGATAATCAACTTGAGTCGCTAACAGACAAAGTGTTGGCCTCCTCCGGGGTTTCGGATAACCGCGCGACGGCGGCGCTGATTTTCGCCATCTCCTCACTCATCAGCTCGAGTGTGATCATCCTCAAGCGGAGAGAAATCTTGTACCTAATCATTCCGACTTGGCTGGTAGCGTTTTACTTCCTAATAGTATCATTGCTCTAGACTTGGCCCCGGCCCACTTGCTCGTCGATTCATAACTTACTGCAGACGGGGCACTTTGGGTCACGTTCGACCTGAATCTCGTCGAAACTGATGTCCTCGCCGTTAAAAATTACCATGCGCCCGACGAGTGGCTCGCCGACACCGGTTATGAGCTTGATTACCTCCATCGCCTCGAGGCACCCCATCACCCCCGGCGTGGCCCCTAGCACGGGGAAGACTGGCTTCCGCGGGGGCTCTTTTGGGATTATGCACCTGAGACAGGGGCCCTTGCCGGGCAAAATCGTTGAGAGCTGTCCGATGAGCCCTTCGACGGCCGCGTGCACGAACGGGATGCGCCCACGCACGCATGCCTCGTTGATCAGGTAGCGGGACGGGTAATTGTCCATCCCATCCACCACCACATCCGCATTCTTCAGCAACTTCCCGACGTTCCTCGACGTCAGTTTCTCAAGTCTGCTGTCTATCTTGACGTCTGGGTTTAACGCGAAGAGCTTCTCCACGGCGGACCCTGCTTTCGAACGCCCCACGTCCATGTGCCAGTGGAGCACTTGCCGGTTGAGGTTGCTGAGCTCCACCCGCTCAGCATCCAAAATAGTCAGGCGCCCAATTCCGGCCGCCACCAGATATATGGCCGCAGGACTCCCTAGGCCGCCGAGCCCCGCTACCACCACATGAGATTTTTTCAGCTTGAACTGCCCCTTCTCCCCGAAGCCCGGGATTATTATCTGTCGACCGTAGCGCTCGCGCTCGTCCTTGCTAAGGCGCTTCTTCGCCACCTCACTTTACCTCCAGCTTGTATTTCTCGGCGATATCCTGAAACGCTCGCGTGGCGTGCTTGACTTGGTCCCAGGTGAGTCCGTAGGTGTTGATTTTGAAGTGCTTCGTGAGTCCCGGTTGCAGCCCGGAGACCGACCGCTCCATAAGCTCGTCGTAGAGGAACCATCCCTTCCGCTTGTGCTTTTGAGAAACCCTGTAGAATCCATCGCTCTCAAAGTGCGTCAATGTATGCTCCTTTGGCTTGACTCCCAACTGCTTCGTGCCCTCGATTCGCTCGAGTTCTTCGACCGCAAACCTCGCCTTCTTGACCTCCTCGTCCCAGTTCTCGACGCGCTCGACGACGTGGGGGAACGACGCCATCAACGTGAACAACGGGGCACCCATCACCGTGCAACCAAGCAGGCCGAGTTCCTTGATTGGAAATTTCCTGCCACTGCTCTCCCCCACAATTTTAGAGCGCGCGAGAACCTTCTCCGAGTACTCGTTGTTGAGCGCCAAAATGCCAACGGGCGCCGCGGCCGCCCAACTCTTGTGCCCGCTCGCCGCTATGAAATCTGCGCCCAGCGATTTTCCGTCAACGGGCATCACGCCGGCAGTGTAGGCGGCATTCAGCAGGAATGGGACATCGTATTGGCGAGCAATCTTCCCCACGGCTTTCGCGTCGCTGAGGTTGCCATAGAGGTAGTCAACATGGGTGAGTAGAACCAGCGCTGGTGACTTTCCGGTCTCGCGCTTGACCTCCTCAATTTTATCCGCATAAGCGTCGATTTGGGTCTTGAACTCCGGATGCCCCGTGTGCGGGACCTCCTTGACCCGGAGACCACAGGCTTCGGCCCCAAGGTAGGTAGTGTAGTGGGCGAGGGCGTCCACGACTATCGTGTCGCCGGGCTCGGCCAACATCCTGAACACTATGTACTTTGCCTCCCTGCACCTCGTCACCACCCGGGCTTCATCCATCCCGAGGAATTCAGCGAGGTCGGCCACAAAATCCTGGATGGGCGGCTTCTTAATCAGGTCAAGCCTCCCCTTTATGCAGTAATCGCAGGCGCTGTACCCGTCGCCGAACTCGAGCAATGCCTTCCTAGCCGCGGGCGTCAGGACCCCGCCGCGCTGGATTGGATGGATGTTAACGTATCCCTCTTCCCGGTCGCGGGTGAGGTTTCGATATTTGTCGAGCTTGGACTTCTTGATCATTTTTTCTTGCCCTCCACTAGCTTGAGTAATTCCTCCACGTTTTCTTGAGCCTCCCTCAGCAGCCGGAGCGCCACCTCCTTCTGATCCCCAGAGAGTTTATGGTCGGGAGGCACTGTCTCACGCCAGATTTGCTCGACATCTATCAATGTGTCTATGGTATCACGGGTCTTCTTGGAGTACGGATCGGGCAATATGTCACCCCGCGTTCTTACGTTGTTTCCCTACCATAAAATGGTTGCAAGCTTACTAGACATGTAAGGCGGAGGCAGGATTTCTGGTAACTGGATGAACTCCCGTTGAGGGTTGTACGGGCAAAACCTTCGGCAATTTTCCAATAACTCCAACGTGCCCCCCGCGCACTATTAGACAGCCTCTGATTTCTAAAATATCGTTTGCTCTCTCCAGCCCTTTTTTGATGGATGACTCGACCCCTGTCCCCCTAACCTCATTCGCCACGGCGGTCGCCACCGCATCCGCCACTGAGGCCTCGTCGGCGGCTACGACCACTGCATCTGCCTCCCCGAAGCTAGTGGAGTGTCCCACGGAGCCGGAACTCGTGCAGATGCCCAATGGGAGATCATTGACTCCCACCGAGAGGATGAACTTTCCGGAAACAGGAGAGTCGCCAGCATAAATTCCCACGCGAAAGTCCCTGTTGCCAATTATTGCAATATCACCGCCGTTGTCCACCAAGATGTTGTCTGCACCGGAGCGCGCGCCAGCTTCGGCCGCCACCTGTGAAATCGAGCCAGCAACCGCTGCGAACGGCCCAGTCCCTGCAATCTCCGATGCCCTCAACATCAGAGACACCACCCTCGGGTGGCTATCTTCATCTAGACGTAGAGGTTCCAACGAGTTCCTGAATTCCGGGCACCTAGCAACGAATCGCTCGAGCTGACGCCTGGCCTCCAAGCTCGCCCTAATCGCTGCCCCGATTGCCCGCTCATCGTCGGCCTTTATCGTCAATTCCGTTTCCCTAAAAACCCACCTTCGCTCGTGCACCATCGTCACCTCAGAACTTTCTCACCTTCAGCGCTCTCGCGGGGCAGGAGGGGACGCAGGCCTCGCAATAGACGCACTTGTCCTCGTCGAGCTCAATCGAGTAATCGTCGGTCAGAATAAGCGCGCCGGTTGGACACAGCGAGATGCAGGCGCCGCACTCGATACATGCGTCCTCATCAAGCTGAATGACGCGTTTGATTTCTTCAACCTCGACTCCTCTCTTCTTGAAGAGTCCCACAACTTTCCTAGCCTGCGCCTCGGGAGCGTCGATTGCGATTAATATCTCGCCACCCTTCTCGCTGAGTTCTGCATGCAGGATATTAATCGGAACATCAGTCTCTCTAATCACCGATGCAAATATGGGCTCTGTAGCTCGCTCGGTTGAGTACCTCAGCAGGAATTTCTTCGTCATCTTCGTTTCCTCCCTATGAGCTTTGATAGATCCTCACTCGTCAGCACTCCCCTCAGCCGCCGGGTTGAATCTATCACAGGCACGCCCGAAATCCCGTGCTTTTGGAGCTTTCGGGCCACGGAGTCGACAGGTTCATCCTCCAGCGCCGTCACGACCTTCGAAGTCAGGATGTCGGATAATTTTCTCTTGCCCTTTCCGACCGCAACAGCGATGTCCCAAGAAGTAACAATTCCAACGAGCTTATTCTCCTCGTCCACGACCGGGAGATGGTCAAATCCTTTATCTGCAAACACCTTGGCAGCGGACTCAATCAGGTCGTCGGGCTTAGCCGTCACTACTTCTCTGGTCATTAGCTCCTTGGCAACTGGGGCCACGGAGGGCTGCTTCATCGGCTTGAATTCTCTGTCTCTGGACAACCTCTCGATGGGCTGCGAAAGCAAGAACTCACCCTTCTCAATCCACTCCTTCAAGACCCCTGCGATTTCCCGCGCTCTTTTTATGCTGCTCAAGGGACTGACGGGAGTCTTCTCTCCCCTGAGTTCAACCTCCCCGGACTTCAGCTCGGCGTAGGTCACCTCCCTCAAAATCGGCCTGTCCCTCCTCGGGACTCCATAGTCCAAGATGCTCGTGGAGACGCCCTCGTCACCGACACCGGTGGTCTTGGCGATGCGCTCACTCAAGATGGGAATTGGAATTCCTATCCCCACGTAGAGTGAGACCCCGTACTTCTCGATCGTCACTCCGCGGATGTACCTCGGGTCCATCTGTTTGAGGTCTCCGATTGTCATGATCGTGCCTAGGGCCTTAGTAGGCGCGTGCTGAGTCCCCTCCCAGAAGATGTGGCCCTGAGTTCCACCGAGGAAAATCCGAGTACCGGGGCCGATTGTCTCGTAGTTGGGGTCGTTGTTAAGTGGACTCAGAACGCCTGAGCCTGAGAACGTGACGTTCCCAAAATTAGGTAGGAGGGTGCCCATGTAGGTGTAAATCGTCTCATCGCGGGAGTTCGTCGCCGCGAAATATTTCTGATATGCGTTTCTCGGATTGCAGAGCACCGCCTGATTCAAGTCTTTCTTCGTCACTGTGAGTTCGATCTCCTTGCGCGGGTAACAGTCGGTTCCGTAGGCCGTGGCCCTTAACTCGATCTCATTGCCGCGAATTATGTCCTCAATGCCGTGGGCACCACCGTACTCGAACCCCTCAGTCTCGCTGAGCTGGGTCGCCCCGATGTAGGCGTCGACTGCCGCGGCGCCTGTGTAGGCCTCGACATCGTTGAGCCAAGCGCGCTGCATTTTGATTGGCGGGTCAGTATGCCCGAAGTTCAGCCAAGCACCTGAGCTACACATCGCCCCAAAGGTTCCCGTCGTGACGACATCGACTTCCTTCGCAGCCTCGACCTCGCCCTTCTCCTTTACTATCTCCACCATTTCTTCGGCAGTGACGATAACCGCATCGCCGCGCTTTACGCGCTCGTTTATCTCCTCGATAGACTTGCTTACCTTGGTCTTTGTCACCTTGATCCCCCCATCGATTCAGGGATACTGGTAAACACTGGTATTTATATTTTTCGCGTAAAAAATTACTAGGGGGAATATAGGGATTTGCCGCCAATTTCGCCAAAAAATCACTGTTTGGCAGCCACAAACAAGTTGCAGGTGCAGTGCCCCATATCCCGAATTTCGTCCTTGTGCCACTTGCATGGACAAATCTTCGGCGCGTCCTCCTCTTTGTTCCCTGTGACGGGGCGGCACGGACAGTAGCGGTGACCATATTTCTCCTCGTTCTTGAGTAGCCCCTTGATCACGGAGATGACAATTCTATCGTCGGGATTGAGCTCTAGCGTGTCCTGAGACTCCGCGTAATCCTTCACGCTTTTCAGAAGCTGCTCTAAATCCATGATTGAACCCCTCGTGATGAATTAGCCGGAGAACGGTAATAACTTTCTCAAAAAGCTAGCGACCAGCGTCATCTCTTATAAGAAATTGAACTTCTAACAAGCTGGGGGACCAAGCTGTACGGATACGTTGGAAAAATCTTGGATGTGGACCTCACAGATGGTGCGTTGAAGGAGCGCGAGACGCCCGCAGCCCTATCACGTGCGTTTCTGGGCGGCCGAGGCCTTGCAGCGGCTCTCCTTCACAAGGAGCTCAAGCCCGGCACCGACCCACTTTCTCCTGAAAATATTCTGATTTTCATGACTGGCCCGGCGGTCGGGACTCCTCTGCCCTCGTGTCACCGTTCGGACTTCACCACAAAGTCGCCGCTGACTGGTTCCTACCTCTGCTCCTCGGCGGGCGGGTTCTTCGGCCCGGAAGTGAAGTTCTCGGGATTTGATGGGATAATCGTTCGAGGTAAGGCCAAAAAACCCGTCTATATCTCGGTGGTCGAAGGTGAGGCCGAGCTGCGCGGCGCTGGCAAGCTATGGGGGAAGCCAACCAACGAGACAGAACTCGCCGTCAGAAAGAAACTCAAGGACAGCCGCGCCCGCGTCGCCTGCATCGGCCAAGCCGGTGAGAATCTATCCAAGATCGCGAACATCGTCTCTGACACTCGGACCTGGGGCCGCGGAGGCGCCGGGGCGGTAATGGGCTCGAAAAACCTGAAAGCAATCGCGGCGCGGGGCCAAGGTAGCGTCGAGGTAGCAGACGAGGAAGGTTTGATGAATTTTGTGAACGAACTCCGCCAGAAAATGAAGGAGAACGTTGAAACGGGTGAGAACTTCCCCAAGTGGGGGACGCCCCAGTTCATCGACCCGATAAACGAGGCTGGGATGCTCCCTACGAGAAATTTTCAGGAGGGTGTCTTTGAGGAAGTGGAAAAAATCAATGCCTTCAGTGTACGAAAGAACCTCGTGAAGCGTGACACGGCCTGCTATGCCTGCCCCATAGCCTGTGGAAAACTTAGCATGGTGACCAGTGGGCCCTACGCGGACACGGTGGTTGAGGGCCCAGAATATGAGACGCTCTGGTCCTTCGGTCCACAGTGCGGTGTTGACGACCTCGGAGCCATCGCTGCGGCGAACTTGTGGTGCGACCAGTACGGGCTCGACACAATCTCGGCTGGCAGCACCGTCGCCTTCGCGATGGAGTGCTTCGAGCGAGGCTTGCTGACGAAAGATGGCACGGACGGCCTAGAGCTGAAGTTCGGCAATCACGAGGTCTTCCGCGAAATCCTGCGCAGGATAGCGCTTCGTGAGGGAGTTGGTGACCTGCTCGCCGATGGAACGCGCGCGGCGGCAGAGCGGATCGGAAAGGGGAGTGAGAACTATGCCATTCACGTCAAGGGGCTTGAGCTACCAGCCTACGACCCCCGTGGAGCGTGGGGCATGGGGCTGGCCTACGCGACAGCCTGCCGCGGCGGGTGTCACCTCAAGGCCTGGACCATCGGCGAGGAGATCCTCCGGGGAAACTACGACCGCCTCTCGACGGAGGGCAAAGCCGGGCTGGTATTTAATCTGCAGAACACTCGCGCGGCAGTCGACTCTATCGGCGTCTGTGTCATGGCCGGGCGCGTCATCGGGATGGAGGAGATGGCTAAAATAGTGTCTCTGACCACGGGGTGGAACTGCTCCGCCGATGAAATCGCCAAATCCGGAGAACGCATCTACACTCTGGAAAGACAGCTGGCTGTGCGCGAGGGTGTCGGGCGCGGGGACGACACCTTGCCGCCCAGGATTTTAAACGAGTCCCTGCCAGAAGGACCCACGAAGGGTATTAAGTTGGGAAAGGAAAATCTCAACCGCATGCTGGATGAATACTATAAAATAAGAGGTTGGGATGAAGAGGGAAGACCAACCGAATCCAAACTGAGTGAACTCAACATCACTGGGCTGCTGGGGTGACGTGTTGCGAAAAAAGAAACTCTTCGGGACCTGTGGAATCCGGGGGCCTATAGCGACCAAGGTGACACCCGAGTTAATCTTCAAACTCGGGCTGGCGCTCGCCAGTTACATCAAGGGCGGAGAGGTGGTCATCGCCCGGGACTCCCGCACCTCCAGCGAGATGTTGCAGCATGCGGCGACCGCTGGGTTGCTCAGCGGTGGGTGTGACGTGACCGACATAGGGCTGGCCCCAACGCCGTGCCTGGCTTTCAACACTCGCGACCTCGGGGCCAAGGCGGGGGTAATGATAACTGCGTCCCACAACCCGTCGCCCGACAACGGGATCAAGTTCCACAACCCAGACGGAATGGAGTACCTCCCGGATCAAGAGCTCGGCATCGAGAAATTGGTTTTTGGTAGAAAATTGAAGCACGCTCGCTGGGACAAGCTCGGGGCTGTGCGGGAATACCCCGATGCCGTGCCCAAGTATATAGATTGGATTAAGGGGGCAGTGAGGGTAAAGCCAGGCTTCAAGGTGGTTGTCGACTGCGCGTCGGGCGCCCCCTCGGTGGTCACCCCATACCTGCTTCGTGAGCTTGGGTGCGAGGTAGTCACCCTGAACTCAAACCCGGATGGATACTTCCCTGGGCGTCCCCCTGAACCACAGCCCTGGAACCTCAATGACCTCATGATGACTGTGCGAGAGGTCGGGGGCGACGTTGGCTTCGCCCACGACGGGGACGGGGACAGAGTAGTCGCGGTAGACGAGCGGGGCGAGTTCGTAAAACACGACACCTTTATCGCGATGTTCGCTAAACGGGCGGCCGAGATCAAGAGAGGGGGAACAGTGGTCACGAGCGTGAACACCTCCGTCTCCATCGAGGAGGTCGTCGGCGAGAGAGGAGGCAAGGTAGTGCGGACCGCGCTCGGTAACATCCACACCGCCACGCGTGAGCACGACGCGATTTACGCCGGGGAACCTGGCAAGTCCCTATTCCCCGACCTTAGCAACTGGACCGATGGAATTCACGCTGCTGCAAAAGTGCTGGGACTCATGTCAGCTGAGGGTAAGCCGCTCTCGCAGATCGTCGCTGAAATTCCCGACTATCCAATGCACCGAGAGAACTTCTCCTGTCCAGAGAGAAAGAAGACGAGCTTCATGAAGAACATGCGGAAGTACTTGCTGAAGAACGTGGGAGATGTCCGCGACACGATCGATATCGACGGAGTGCGGGTAAACCGCAAAAACGGCAGCTGGATCCTGATTCGCGCTTCAGGGACCGAACCCAAGGCGCGGATGGTACTTGAGGGCCGGACGAAGAAAGAAGCCAACGAACTCAAGAGGATCGGGCGGACTGGGATCAAGAAGTTTTTGAGATGAGTCAAGCGCGGAAGATTTAAGGAAAGCTCGACAAATTATCACGTGGAGGTAGGACCGAATGGTAAATGCATACAGCTTGGTGTCTGCCGAGCCTGGGAAAACCTCCGAGGTCTTCGCGGCAATAAAGAATATTGAGGGAGTCAAGTCAGCGGAGGCCGTCGCAGGCCCCTATGATATCATTGCGCGAATCGAGGTTGACTCGCTGGAGAAGCTGACCAAGGCCGTCTTTGGAGACATCCGCGGTATCTCTGGCGTCACGAATACAACGACTCTTATCGTGGTTGAGCTTTAGATGCCAGAGTTTGCCGTGATCGGCATCGTCGGCCTGCAGGGCTCGGGCAAGACAGAGGTGGCGAAAGTCGCAGGGGAGTCAGATATCCCACGCGTGCGGATGGGCGATGTCGTCTGGACTGAGGTTCAACGCCGGAAGCTCGAGGTAAACGAGCACAACGTGGGGACTGTTGCTAACGAACTTCGGGAGCAGGAGGGGATGGCAGCGATCGCGAAGCGCTGTGTCCCACTGATCGAGGAAAAGGGTAAGGACAAAACGGCTGTGGTGGTCGATGGAATCCGCGGGAAGGCGGAAGTCGATGAGTTCCGGCGCGCCTTCGGCGACAGGTTTGTCCTGCTCGCGGTTCAGGCCTCAGAGCAAGTCCGCTACGAGCGTGTCGGCTCGCGGGGGAGGAGCGATGATGCTTCCGGGATGGAGGCCTTCCGCGAGAAGGAGAGACGCGAGCAGAGCTGGGGGCTCGAAGAAGCCATGAAGGATGCTGATGTCACGATTGTCAACGAGGGAACACTCGAGGAACTTCAACAGCAGGTCAAGGGAGTTCTGGAGAAGGTGGTGGCAGTATAGTTGCTGAAGCTCCGGGTTGATGCCAAGATAAATCCAACCGAGAGCCGCGATAAAGTCGAGGAGGCTGTAAAGCGTATTTTTCCGGCCCTACGGCTTGAACTCAGAGAAGATTCACTCATGGGCGAGTCGTCGCAGCCGAAGGTCCTGGAAAATCTGCACCAGCAACTTCAACTGCAGGCCATCCGAAACTCGGCGCGAAAGGTCATGCGCGCCGGCCGTGAGGATGACACCGTGAGGTTCATGCTGAATAAGCAGGCCGCTATCGTGAGCAAAGTCAGTTTCACGGACGGAGAGTCGCCCCTGGGGCCCATCGTGGTGACAATCCAAGCTTCAGACCCCGATCTTTTGATCGATTACTTGGCCCCCCGAACCCGGGAAGGCAAACCGATCAAGAAAATGAATCTGGAGGAACTCGGCTAGCCGAACAACAGACTGACAATTGCCCCGAGTAAGAAGTTCTTTGAGAGCGGCAAGGAAGTTTTTTAATTCTCGCCCTGTAAAGGTCTTCAGAGGCGATTCACACGATAGCCGTTATAGGTGGAACTGGCGCGGAAGGGCGCGGGCTAGTCGCTCGCTGGGCCTTGGCAGGAGAGAAAGTGATCATAGGCTCCAGGCAGCGCGAGAAGGCTGAGCGAGTCGCGTCCGAAATAAGCAAACAGATAGATGAGAAGATCCGCGGCACCGGCAACCTCGAGGCCGCGCGCGAGGCGGATGTGGTCGTGCTGAGCGTTCCCTACAAGGGCATGGGAAAAATTCTCGGCCAGATCAAGCAAGCGCTGACCGAGGGGAAAATCCTGATCAGCGTAGTTGCCCCGCTGAAACAGAAGGGAGGACAAATAGTTTTTGAGCCCTCCAAGACCGAGTCGGCCGCCGCGGAGGTGCTGCGCCAAGTGCCAAAAGGCGTGCGCGTGGTCTCGGCCTTCCAGACGACCAGCGCCAAGCGACTGCAGAACCTGGAGGAGCCACTCGGCTGTGACATCCCGGTGTGCGGAGATGACGACGATGCAAAAAAGACGGTTGTCGAGCTGATAGAAAAGATTCCCGGGGCGAGGGGGATCGACTGCGGCCCCCTGAGCAACAGCAAACTAGTGGAGCCCATCGTCGCCCTGTTGGTCGAACTGACGCGCAGACACAAGGTGCCGGGCGTCGGGCTGAGGTTCGAGGGGCTCTAGCGGAAAAAAATTAAGCCTCCGCGCACAAATGCTCATGGCGATGATGAAAAGGGGGTTAAATGACTCTCGGATGAATTTGACAACCTTTCTGAGCCACTATTCCTGCAGCTTGACCTCTAGCTCCATCAAATCGTGCGCGACGACCGTGTCCGGGAATATTTTCTTCGCCTGCTCCAAGAGTTCCGACGTGTCTGGGTATCGCGAGCTCACGTGGACGAGAACGAGCTTGTGGACACCCGCCTTCCTAGCTACCTCCGCGGCGAGCTTCGGGGTCGAGTGGCCGCTCTCCAGTGCGCGCTCCTCGAGATCGTCCGCGAGCGTGCAGTCATGAATCAACACATCGGCCCCGCGAGCCAGGTCGACTATCCGCTCCGAGGGTCTGGTATCGTTCGCGTATACTAGCTTGCGTCCGGGCCTGGGCGGTCCCATTACCTGCCCTGGTTTCACCACGTTACCGTCCAGCGACTTTACCTCCTCGCCGGCCTGCAATCGCGAGAAATCCGGGCCCGGCTTGACACCAAGCTCCTGAGCCTTATCCGGGTCGAACCTGCCCGGGCGCTCGCCCTCGACCAAGGCGTAGGCTATCCCGGGGACGTTGTGGTCCAGTTCACATGTGTGAATGGAATAACCCTCGCGGCTGAGTCCCAGGCCCGGCTCCAGCTCCCGGAGCTCGACATCGAACATCGGGGTGTAGAGCGGGATTTGAAGGAGGGCCCCGACTCGCTCCACAATACCCGAGGGACCGTAGACCTCGAGCTCCCGTTCCCGGTCCATCAGCGACATGGTCTGCACGAGCCCCGGGAGGCCCAGAAAGTGGTCGCCGTGGAAGTGGGTGAGGAAGACCGCGTCTAGCTTGAGAGGACTCAGTCCCGCGCGAACCATCTGGCGCTGAGTGCCCTCGCCGCAGTCGAAGAGGAGGAGTTCGCCCCCGCGCTTGATGGCCACCGCCGGGAGCCCGCGCTCGGCGGTCGGCATGCTCCCGCTCGTCCCGAGGAAGGTGAGCTTCATTCTATTCCCTCCGAAACACGTGAAGGTTGCGAGTCAGTGACTTATGAACCCGCTGCTCGTGCCGCTCCATCAGCTTGAACCCCGTGTCCTCCGCGATCTCTTCGAGTTCCAGTCCAGCGGGCCCGGTGATGCACATGTGGCGCCTAGGTTTCAGCGCCTCGGCGAGCTTAGGCAGCGCGCGCTCGTAGAGTCTCCGGAGCTCTGAGCCCCCGGTCGTCGCCTGGCGCCCGTAGGGCGGGTCCGTGACTATCGCGTCGACCTTCTCTGCGACCTCGAGCTTTCGGGCGTCGCCAGCTGAAAGCTCGTAGTTAGTCACCCTCGCCTGCCCTAAATTTTTCTCGGCGCCCTTGAGCAGCTTTGGCTCGATGTCAACGCCCACGGGCCTTGCCCCAATCAGCCCGGCCTCGATTAGTATGCCTCCAACGCCACAGAATGGGTCTAGGAGGGTCCCGCCCCGGGGCGTCTGGGCTAGGTTAACCATGCAGCGCGCAAGCGTCGGCATTAGGGTCCCGGGGTGAAAGGCTGCGCGACGTTTCGGCCTCCTCCGCTCGAACTGCCTCCGGTCGACCCTCGCCTCAGTCAGGCCGAGCGCGCATTTTCCCTCGGTGAGCACGCCGAAGATTTCCACGTCCGGGGCCGTCAGATCGACCCTGAAGTCGACCTCGCTTCTGACCAGATCCGCAATTTTCTTCGCGAGTTCGGCAGGGTTTACCCCCGTAGAGTAACGCTTCACGCGCTTTATCCGAACTGCAAAGCTCTTCCCGTGAGGGGTGAGGTTAACAATATCCGAGCTCCCCACAGCGGCCAAGATTTCATCGGTGGTGGAGGTACAGAGGTGGCGGCCGATCCAGTGAGTCATCGCTAAACGTTCAGCTAGAACCTCGGGGGCGGCCCCGGTCTCCAGCGTCAGAACCTGGTCAAGCTCCTCGTCGCGGCGGTATGCACGGCGCTCCGCCCTTATCGCCCCGAGAACTTCCGCAGCCGGCAAGCTCGGATGCTCTCCGGAGAGCAAAAACATCAATCTTCTCATGGAGTCTCCCTAACGAAGTGCGTCGGCTATGATGGGTGCAACAGGTATCTTGCTGATTTCGTGCTCAATCGTATCCGTAGCGAAGACATCCTCCGCGCCGGCCCCGCGGATTTTCTCCAACGCATCGCCGGCCAGGACGGCGTGGGTGCAAGCGGCGTAGATTTTTCTTGCACCCTGATTCCTCAAGACCTTGATGGCCTCGACCACCGTGCCACCAGTGCTTATGATATCGTCGAGAATCACCACGTCCCGACCATCTACCTTCAGCTCTTTGGGCTCCATGTGAACTTTGGTGGAGGTCTTCCTTTTCTTGACTAGGTAATCATAGTCTGCCTCAAAAATCTTGGCGGCCCTCTCGGCGTGGCGGAGGGCGCCCTGGTCTGGACCCAAGAGGACTGGATCCTTGAGATCTAGGGAATGGAGGGATTTCCCAATTAGGGGCATCGCGCTAAGGCTTCTGGCCGGAATCTCGAAAATATTCATTATTTCATCTTCGTGCACGTCGACAGTAATGAGTTCGTCGGCTCCTGCGCCCTCTATCAACTTTCGAATCGTCCGAACGCTCACGGCCTCTCCAGGCTCAAAGCGCTTGTCCTGCCGCGCGTAGCCAAGGTATGGGGTCACTGCCACAACCTTTTTCGCCCCAATGTCCTTCGCGGCATCGAGCAGGAGAAAGAGCTCCATGAAGTTATCGTTCTGAGGCTGACAGGTCGACTGGACTACAGCCACGTCTTCCCCCTTGAGTTCCTGCGGGATGCGTGCGTAGAACTCCCCGTCCGGGAAGCGCTTGAGCTCGGGACTAACGAGCTTGCACCCGAGTTCCTTAGCGACGCGCTGGGCGAGCTTCGGGGACGCAGAACCTGCCACGACGAGCATCTGATGCCTCTCACAATCCTTTAGGAGCCGGCGATAAAAACATAATGCGGGGGACGCGAGATGTGGCGGATGTTCAGGCCCGACTCGGCGGCCGTGCTCGAGGACGAACTGGCGCGGAAATCGCTGAAGCGCTACTTCTCGGTTATGAAGGGCGAGTTGCCCGCGCGCTTCCTCGTGGCCAAGCGAGTCGCGGCAAAAACCGAGCTTGACTCAAAGGACGAGCAGCTCTGGCGGGCTCACGCCAATGCCCTGAAGGCCTACCGAAAGCTCTTGGGCAAAATCGACGGAGGCGAAACCAAAATTGAGGAGATCGAAGTCGCCTCACCCTCTCTCCTAGACCTGAAGGTTGAACTCGCGCGGCGTGTCCTGAAATCCTGCCACTTCTGTGAGCGGAGGTGCGGCGCCGATCGAACTGTCGGGAAGAAGGGAACCTGCGGCGTGGGGGAGCAATCGCGCGTGGCCTCGGAGTTCATGCACTACGGGGAGGAACCGGAACTCGTGCCCTCCTACACGATTTTCTTCAGCGGGTGCACCTTCAAATGTCAATTCTGCCAAAACTGGGACATCTCACAGTTTCCGGACGACGGGGTCGAGACCTCACCCAAGACGCTGGCAAGCTTGGCCTCCACCCACCGGCGCGAGGGGGCGCGGAACGTGAACTGGGGGGGAGGTGACCCAACGCCAAACCTTCACAATATCCTCGCGGCTCTGAACGGGTGTGATGAAAGCGTGGCCTCGGTGTGGAACTCCAACATGTATCTGAGCATGGAGGCGATGAAGCTCCTCTTCGGGACCCAGGATGTTTATCTCACCGACCTGAAGTACGGGAACGACGACTGCGCGCTCAAGTACTCGAAGGTCCCGAAGTACTGGGAGGTAGTGCCTCGAAATCATCGTCTGGCCTTCGTTGACGCGGAACTCATCATTCGCCACCTGGTGCTCCCGGGGCACGTGGAGTGCTGCACCCGGCCCGCCCTAGAGTGGATTGTCGACAACCTCGGCACCGGAGTTAGAGTTATCGTCATGGGACAGTACCGGCCGTGCGGGAGAGTCAGCGAGCACCCAAGTGAGTACCCCGAACTCAACCGAAGCCCAACGGAGGAGGAGATGGACCGCGCCTTCCAGATAGCGGACGAGTTAGGGTTGAAAAATCTCGCGCATTAATAGTTGTTATATATATAACAATTATCGTCTCAGCGGTGGTGCCGTGTATGGTAAGCGTACATCAGGTCGGCGGGCTCGGCTTCGACTCAAACATCTACCTGATCCTCGATGAGGTCGTCGCGCTCGTTGACGCCGGGACCGGGATGAACTTTGACCGAGTCAAAGAAAATCTCCAAAGGTTCGGTGCAAAACCTAAGGACATAGACCTTCTCATCAACACTCACTGTCACTACGACCACGCTGGCGGCGATCCGGCGTTCCTCAAGACCTCGAACTGCGAACTCGCAATCCACGAGCTGGACGCCGAGCCGCTTCGGGCGGGAGATAGCACAATCACGCTCGCCGCGAACTTTGGGGCCCAGATGGAGCCCCTCGAGCCCACACGAATTCTTGGGGAAGGGAATAAGATAGAGCTCGGCTCACTCGCGCTTGAGGTTATGCACACTCCTGGACACACCCGGGGGGGTATTAGCCTGTACGAGCGTGAGAAGAAAATACTGTTCTCGGGCGACACCGTGTTCTGCGGCGGCGTTGGGCGAGTGGACCTCCCCACAGGGGATATTGGGGCCATGAGAGAATCGCTGCAGAGGCTCGCGGGACTGCAAGTGCAGGAACTCCTGCCGGGGCACGGCCCGACCGCGGAGGAAGGGGGCGGAAGGCACATCGAGGCAGCGTTAAGGACCCTGAGCGTCTATTAGCGAGGGGTGGAGGATGGGCCCGCGCGAGGTTTTAAATGAGCTTAAGTGGCACCCCCGGCGTAGACTGGATGACACAGAAATAACGATCCTGCACCGTGGGGCACCTGGGGATAGGCGCATAATTCATGGGAACGAGGTGCTCGAGCTCGGCCGTAGCTTCATGCGTGTGGCCTCGCGAGAGGGGGAAGTCGAGATACCCTACCACCGGGTCCTGAGGATAGAGGCGCGGGGCGAGGAGCTCTGGCGGAAGGCCTAGGGCGTCGGTATGGAGCTTAGTTTAAATGTCCTGCCGCGAACCATCTCTTGCGAGGGTTAAGACTTGAGTGGCCCAATGAGAGCCCTATTCTTGTACCATGTAAAGTTGAGATGCGCGATAGGTGACCCGGTAAATCAGTGAGGTCTGAAAATGGAGTTTCTGCTGGCGATGTTGATACTGCTGCTGTGCGCGAAGCTCGTTGGAGAACTCCTGCACAGGTACGGC
Organism: Hadarchaeota archaeon (SeqCode); assembly: GCA_964555495.1. Lineage (GTDB taxonomy): Archaea > Hadarchaeota > Hadarchaeia > Hadarchaeales > JAGGTB01 > CAZKSL01. The sequence goes on along the minus strand of CAZKSL010000001.1, from coordinate 3,978 downwards.
TTTTCTCCGCTGATAGGCGAGGTCGCGGTCGGCATCGTTTTTGGCCCGGCTTTGCTCGGATGGATAGTGCTCACGCCCGGGGATTCGACGAGCGAGGCGATACGCGGGGTGGCCATGCTCGGCCTGCTCGTACTAATGCTGGTGGCGGGAATGAACTCGCGCTTCGACCTCTTCATGAAGGTAAAATTCCGCGCACTGGTGATAGCCCTCTGTGGTATGGGAGTCTCGTTCGCACTGGCGTTCGCCGTGCCGTACGCCTGGGGCTACCCGCCAATCGCGTGTCTATTCGTTGCAGCGGCCTTGAGCAATACTGCCACCGAGGTTGTCGCCAGGGTCACCGGAGGCACCCGCCTGGCCCATCTCACGGTGGGGGCTGCGCTGATTGACGATATCCTAGCGGTATACATCCTCGGGATCTTGTCGGCGTCCGTGGTCGGAGGGGCTCTGAACCTCAGTGCCGTGCTCTGGGCGACCGTTGGGATAGTGGCCTTTTTCCTTATCATGGGATACCTTTCCAGGGAGTTGGTAATCAGAAGAAACGTGATGAAGAAACTCTGGAAGTTTGAGCACCGTGGGGTTCCGCTTGCCTTCGCAATCTGCTTCGCTCTCGCGTTGGCGGTCATCGCTCGCCACATAGGCCTCCACTACATCATAGGTGCCTACATGGCCGGCCTATTCATCAGTAGGCTACGCGAACGACCAGACGCCATGCTCCAGGACAAGATCAGGTTAAACAACATGCTCGGCGACATGACGACCTCACTCCAATCGATTCTGACGCCGCTATTTTTCGTCTATGTGGGGCTCACGTTCGCCCCTGAGTGGGGGCAGGTAAATTTCATCATGCTCGGGGCTTTGATCGCCGTGGCGTTTGCGGGCAAAATAATAGGGTGCGGCGCCGGAGCATCCGCGGTCGGATACAAGAAGAGAGATGCGCTGAGCATAGGTACCGCGATGTGCTCAAGGGGTTCCCTCGAACTCGCGGTGCTCCAGTTTGGCCTGCTGAGCGGAGTAGTCACCCCCGATCTGTTTGCGGTAATGGTGGTGACCACGCTGACGACAACCGTCCTGACGCCAGTGATATTCAAGGCTGTGACCAAGCGTAGATAGACTCACGCCTCGTCGTCATTGTCGATGTATTATTGTAAGATATTTCACCGAGCCTCAATGGTTCGCTATTAAATGCCGTAGTGCCTACATCACTTGAGAGGGGCTGAGATGTGGCTAGACCTGATCATGATCGTGGTCTGCTTCGTGATCTTCGAGCGCGCCTCAAATTATTTGGTCGATGGGCTGGGGGTGGTCTCCAGACGTTTCATGATATCTGAGGCGGTCCTGGGGGCCTCGGTGGCGGCGATTGGCAGCAGTGCCCCAGAGTTCGGCTCGTCTGCCTTCTCGGTGGTCCAGGGGCACCCGGCGATAGGCCTGGGCACTATCATTGGATCGGCCATCTTCAACATCACCGTCATCATCGGAGCCGTTGCCCTCTTCTGTAAGTATAAGCTCTCAAAGCGCGTATTCTACCGCGACGGACTTTTTTACCTGCTCACGGTGGTCATCACAGTCGTCTCGGTGGCGGATGGGGTCCTGACGAGGCTCGAGGCAATCATCTGGACCCTAACATTCATTGGCTACCTCGGGTGGCTGGTCTACGATGCCCGAAGGGGAAAACCCGTGCCCCGCGAGCAGGTCAAGGCGCTGAGCACTCGGAGGGCGTCAATCTACATCATCGGCGGGCTCGCGGCCATAGCGGTTGGAGCGTGGTTGCTCGTCCGCTCCGTCATCTCCATAGCTACCGAAGCCGGGATCTCTGAGACAATGTTCAGCTTAATCGTGGTGGCGGTAGGCACCTCAATCCCGGATCTCTTCACCTCAGTCCAGGCCGCGAGAAAGGGGATGAGCTCGCTCGCCGTCTCGAATGCCATCGGGAGCAACATCTTTGACATTCTCATCTGCCTTGGTTTACCGATGTCCTTCAGGGCGACCACCTCAGTCGGGGATGTGGCAGGCGTATCGATCATTTACCTTTTGGTCTCGCTCTTGCTCGCCCTGCTGGTAATCCGGATTGGGTGGTCACTCTCGCGGAGGGATGCCGGCCTTCTGCTTGGGGTTTATGGGTCTTACATTGCCCTGATCCTGCTGCTCTAAATCGTTGTTATACATATAACAACGATTGGGGCACTATCGCAAATTTTCTATCTTTATAAACGCCCGTCGCCCAAATTGATTAGGGTTTGAACTGGTCGAACATTATGACGTCATCGTCGCTGGTGGTGGTCCGGCCGGGTTGTCGGCTGCCCGCGCAGCGGCTGCCGGGGGCGGAAAGGTACTGTTGTTGGAGCTTCAGGCCCAAATAGGTGGACAGACCCAGTCGGCCGCTTGGGTGCCAAAGGAACTCACTGGGGGCGAACTCAAGCGCTCAGTAGTCAGCGAGGTCCAGGAAGTCAAGCTCCACTCACCCCACCGAGAGCTCGAGATTCAGGGAAACTTCGGTGCCATCGTCGATCGTCGCCTATTTGATAAGTTCCTAGCGGTAAACGCCGCGGACGCTGGGGCGGAGATATGGGTGAGCTGCCCCGTGAAAGACCTGCTGAAGGACGGCGCCACGGTCAAGGGCCTCTACACTGAGGCTGGGGCGTGGTCTGAGCGGCTGGAGAGCGAGCTGGTAATCGACGCGACCGGGACAGGCGGGCGCTGGTCGAGCCTGCTCCTTCGGAAGGTCCTCGGTCGAGACTGGGACGAGAAAAAACTCACCCTGAGCAACGAGTACCTCATGGCGAATGCCCAAATTGGCAAAAGCGTTGAACTCTTCTTTACCTCGGACTTCGCCCCTCTCGGCTGCGCCTGGATCTTTCCATTCGGGAAGCAATTCGCGATGATCGGTGTCCGGGGGGTGCGGATTCATCCAGACGCTGCGTTGGATGAATTCATCGGGCGTAAGAAGCTACCGGGGCTGGAGGGGGCCGCTCCAATCGCCGCCTTCAGGGGGCAGTTACCGATTGAGGAGGGGCTGAGAGAGACATGCTCGGATGGTATCTTGGCCGTCGGGGGGGCCGCTGGACAGATCTACCCGCTATCAGGACAGGGAGTAAAATACGCGCTGAGGTGCGGCGAACTCGCTGGCAAGGTCGCGATCGATGCGATAAGCGAGGGTGACGTCTCGGGAGAGGCGCTCGCGGAGTACGACAGGAGGTGGCGGGGAGAGTTCGAGAGCGAGCTGCAAGTCGGGAGGCTCCTACACGCCGGGCTCCGGACCTCGCCCGACCGGAAGACGGATGCTCTCCTTGAGACGATGGAGCCCGACGCCAAACTTCAGCGAGACTTCGTGAACGTGTTCCTGCCCATCGAGCTCGATAAACACCTCCAGAACTTCCTATCAAACGAAGAGGTTCAGCACATCTTCGGTGAAAAAACCGTTGATAAGGCGCTCGGGCCATATTCTTAACATCTAGGCAAATTTATTAATTTCCGGTGGCACGATGCGCTTTATCACTATCGCGTCTGGGAAAGGCGGTGTGGGGCGGAGTACCTTAACCGCGAACCTTGGGATAGCGTTGTCCAAGATGAAGAAGCCCACGACAATTGTGGATGGGACCCTGACGACGCCCAACCTCGCGCTCCTCTTCAAGCTCGAGAAGGTGGCCTACACCCTAAACGACGTGCTCGACGGCGAAGCTAAACTCGAGGACGTCATCTACGAAGGTCCGGGAGGCGTGAAAATTGTTCCCGCCGCGGTGACCCTCAACCGAATCCGGAGGACCAAGCCGGAGGGCCTTCCCAAAGCGGTGAAGCACCAGCCCAAGGGGACGAAGTTCGTGCTAATCGACGCGCCAGGAGGGCTCCGCCGAGAGACCGTCGCCGCCCTCCGGGCCGGAAGGGAACTCCTCTTGGTAACCGTGCCCGAGATGACCTCGATCTCAGACGCCATGAAGACTCGAATCGCCGCGGAGTTCTTCGGGCTGAAGCCCATAGGTATAG